>CALHBU010000284.1 GCA_937930655.1 uncultured Acidimicrobiales bacterium
AGGCAAAGCCAGCCATAGCGGATATGAATCCGAGCACGAGCAGAATGTTGCCCAGCGTCTCGGTGAATAGAACGTTGATGTACTCCGGGTTCATGAGCCACATGACGAAGCCAAGTCCGGGAGGCAACATGCCGAGGATGATGGCCGACATCTTTCCCTCAGCTGTGAGCGTGGCAATCTCGCCTTTCAGCCGTTCACGGGCGACCATGGTGTCGGCCACTGTCATGAGCAGCTCGTTCAAGTTGCCGCCGACTTCTCGTTGAATACCGATGGCCATAACGGCCCAGGCGAAGTCGGGACTTGAGAGGCGTTCAGCGGTTGAACCCAGAGCGTCCTCGATCTCTCGACCGAGACGAGCTTCGGTCATGACCCGGCGAAGCTCATAGCCCATCGGATCGGCGATCTCGTTGGAGACAGCCTCAAGACCCTGAGGCAGCGAGTAACCGGCCCGAAGTGTGCCGGCCAGCAGACCCAGGGTGTCGGGAAGCTGCATCTCGAACTGGCGCATCCGTCGCCGAGCCTTGAACTGTATGCCCATCAGCATCATGACGCCGGCCAGGAAACCGAACACGATCAAACCGATGATGCTGCGAGTCAGGGCAAAGCCCAGAACGGCAGTGATGACAATTCCGGCTAAGAAGAACGACATGGCTTCACCGGGGCGAAGCGGAAGCTTGGCTCGTTCGAGCAGTTCCTCGACTTTGCCGAGGAAGCCTTGATCCTCAGCGAAAGTCTCGGAGAATTCCACCGCCCGTTTGACCAGGGCCGTTTGAACCAGCGCCTGCTCTTCTTCGTCGAGCTGGGCTCCGTCACCCTCACCGCTGTACCGATCAAGCAGACCCTGGAGCGAGGTTTCGCCGCCAAGGAACAACTGTCCGAGAGAGAAGATGGCGAGGCCAATGCCGATGAAGGCCAGCAGAACGGCTACGTAGAGACCGGTCGACGAGCGGAAGAAGCTAATGCCGCCAGGTTCCACGACCACTTCTGGCTCCAGGGCCAATAGTCGATCGGTGACTACGCCTCCGGGGTAGGAGAACTCGCTCTGATAGCCGGCAATATTGATGGCGGCGTTACCTCGAGCGGTCCGCTCGACCGTTCCGGGGTAGGTGACGATGAGTCGGTCGCCAGCCATGTCACCGGCTGCGATGAGGGCAGGCTGAATCTGGTTCGGCAATGTGGTCTCAACCACTGCGCCACCAACTCGATCGATGATCTCGGCCAGGCCGGGCTCACCACCGTTGTAACGGACGGCTACCAGCTGAGCGCCCTTCTGAACCAGTGACACTCGGGCCTGTCCGGCACCAAGCGCCGAGCCCACATCGGGGCCACCAGCAAAGACGACAACCGTGCTGCTCCAGCCCGACTCGGTCGTTACCAGTGAGCCAGCCCTGTCGAGGGCATTGAACAGCACCGAGTTGCGAGACATCTTGAGGTCTCGGACGGCCGACGAAGCGGCCTCAAGGTCGGTGGTGGGTTCGACTCGGACGATAGCGCTGTCGCCAGCTGAGATCACTGCGACCCGGGTACCGGGGGCGAGACTACGAATGTCCTCGGCCAAAGCAGAAAGGACACGATCGAAGACCTCACCCTGCGCATTCCGTTGGCTGGTGTCGACGACGTAGATGATCTCGAAATTCTGTCCGGCCTGGCTTGCTCGACGAACGCTGCTGACAGCGATGCCGTTGCCACCTTCGGAAACGCTGACCTCCTCGGCCGAGATGCCGTAGTTGTTCGACAGGATCGAGGCCTCGACCTCGGGCCCTGTTGCATCAACCCGGTGGACCTGAGCTACTACAGGCCCGCTCTCGTCCTGGGCACTGAGTGCGGGGGCGAGGGTAAGGCAAAGGAGCGCAGCCAGGAAGCCGAGGAGGATCCTTGGCATGCGGCTCATCGCTTACGCCCCTGCGCTGGAGTCGACTCGTTACCGGTCGAGAACATCTCTGGGCCAAGGCGAATGCCGTGATCGGCAAGCTTCTGTGAGAACTTCGGTCGAACGCCAGTCGGCTTGAGCTGGCCCTTGAAACGGCCCTGCTCGTCCACGCCGGCGGTGAAGTCGAAGAGGAAGACATCCTGAAGGGTGACAACCTCACCTTCCATGCCGGCAACTTCGGTGATGTGGGTGATCCGACGGGATCCATCACGAAGTCGCTGGAGCTGGACGATCATGTCGACCGCGCTCGAGATCTGCTCCCGAATGGCTCGTACCGGCAGGTCGTAGCCGGCCATAAGAACCAGCGTCTCGAGACGGCTCAGCGAGTCGCGGGGATTGTTGGCATGCAAGGTCGTGAGTGACCCATCGTGACCGGTGTTCATGGCCTGGAGCATGTCCAGTGCCTCACCGGAGCGACACTCGCCGACCACGATGCGGTCGGGCCGCATACGCAGGGTGTTCTTGACCAAGTCACGAATGGTGACCTCGCCCTTGCCTTCAACGTTCGGAGGCCGTGTTTCCAGCGAGAGAACGTGGTCCTGGACCAACTGGAGCTCTTTGGCATCCTCGACGGTGATGATTCGCTCGTCGGTGGGAATGAAGGAGGAGAGAACGTTAAGCGTCGTGGTCTTACCGG
>CALHBU010000285.1 GCA_937930655.1 uncultured Acidimicrobiales bacterium
TCCAACACCCGTCCCAGTTCTGCCGCTGACGGGGGATGCCCCAGGTCGTCCCGCAGCCACGCCCGCAGAGCCGCTGCGGCCACCGAAGGGAGGGCACCCTGAAGAGATGCCGTTGAGGTCGGCTCGAGCCCGGCAGCCAACTCGTCTAGGTCGTCGCTGACCGTTCGAAGTTGGTGAGCGGCACGATCCAGAACCGGCACGGGGTCTCGGTCGCTGATGGAGGCCATCAGCGGCAAGAGCTCGTGTCGGACCCGATTTCGGACGAAACGGGGATCGGCGTTGCTCGGATCGACCACCGGTTCGAATCCAACTGCATCGCACAAGGCGTGGGTTTCCGACCGCCGCAACGCCAGGATCGGGTGAGTGCCGCCCGGTCGCATCGCGGCCAAACCAGTCGGCCCTGCACCTCGCAACAAATTGATCAGCAGTGTCTCGGCCTGGTCATCGGCGGTGTGCCCGGTCAGAGCTCCCTCGCCGACAACACTCAACCTGGCGTGCCGGGCCCGGGCCTCGAGATCTGGGCCGTCGACAAGGGCCACCTTCTCAGCCCGAAATCGGGCGCCGAAGTGTTCCGCAGCAGCAGCTACCACCGTGGCTTCACCGGCCGACTCCGGTCGAAGCCCATGGTCGACGTGTACCGCCTCGACGTCGAGACCTGCCTCGCAGGCCAACACCAGCAGGGCCAGCGAGTCAGGTCCGCCAGAAACTGCACAGACCACGCTGGAACTAGCCGGTGGGAACAGGCAGCGGCCGAGCAGTTCGTCGATGAGCGGTTGCGACGCCGCCATGGATCAAGCTCCGGTGGAGGCGTTGACCCGCTTGATCCAGAGCTCTGGGGCCCGGATCTCCTCGATGTCGGGCAGCATCTCGGCACTGGTCCACACCTGATCGAAGAGCTCTCGTCCACCGTCGGCTTCGACCGCCTGAACGAACGTCTCGCCTTCAGCGTATTGGGCCAGCTTGGCCTCGAAACCGAGCACCTTCTGCAGCAGCTTGCTCGGACCGGAGGCACTTGACCGACGTTGGCTCATGACTCGGGCGAACCGAGGCTGGCTGGGGATGAGATGTTCACCGGCTCGGTCCATAACGATGTCGCCATGTCCCTCGAGCAGGCTCATAAGTCCGGTGACCTTGTCGAGAACGAGCCGTTGCTCCGGGCTGGCCAACAACTGGGAGATTCCGCCGTCGAGCGAGCCCTGGCCGGACTTGCGGTCTTCGATGGCCCCTTTGATGGTGGCCATGACTCGCTGCGGGTCAGGATCGACCGAGTCCAGCAGTTCGTTGACCAAAGAAAGAAAGTAGGGGCGAAGCCAGGGAACGCCGGTGAATTGGGCCCGATGGGTGCACTCGTGAAGTGCGATCCACAGTCGGAACTCCTTGGGCGGGAAGCCATACCGCTTCTCGAGTGACAGCACGTTGGGGGCGACGTAGTAGACCCAGTCCTGGTCTTCGGGCCGTTCGTCTTCGATGATCAACAGGTCGTACTGACCGATGACTCTGGTGGACATCCAGCCAAGCAGCGCGCCCATCTCGGCTCCGGCAACACGAGGCCCAATGGCTTCGGCCAACGGAGCGGTGAGCTTGGAGAAAAACCCGGGCTCGTCCTCGTCGTCCAGTTCGTCATCGAGACGACCCAGGAGAGGGCGCATCAGCCGGTCGAAGCTGTTGAGGTTGGCCTCAACCCACATCATCCGATCGGCCACCCGGCTCCGAGCGGGCCCAGCCAGCGAGGGCAGGCCGGTTTCGACCGCCACCAGTTCCTCGGCCTGAGCGGTGAGGCTCTCCAGGTCGGGTTCGAGCGATTGGACGAGGTAGCTGTCTTCGAATGGGTCGTTACCCGACACCCGGCCCGCAATGGTGCGAGCCAGATCCCAGTCGACGGCGGAGCTCACCACGAGTGCACCACTACAGCTGCTCCACTATTGCTTCTTCGGATACCTGGGGTTCTCCACCTTCGCGAAGTAGCCGACGACCAGAGAAATAACGAGGAGAATTGCGCCGATGGTGAGAAAGAATCCGATCCACCAGTGCCAGATGACAGCCAAGAGCATGGCCAGGAGTGTAGGGGTTCAGAACCCCGGCCCGGAATCAGGAGTGAAGGGATCGTTGAGGATCTGCCCAAAAACTCGATCCCGGAGGCCCGCTGGTGGATCGTCCTTCACGCCGTTCTGAAGCATCGACCGGAACCCGGTTTGGAACTGGAAAGCGTCCAGACAGGGAGGACATGAGTCGATATGGGCCTTCATCGAAGCCTGCTGGGGCGGGGCTAGGGCGCCATCGAGATAGTGAGAAAGCCCGGCAAAGGCCGCAGTGCAATCGGTGATAGTCACCGGGATTTCTGGAGGAAAAGCGTCTTGTTGGTTGCTCACAGCTAGTCCGTCGAGAGGGTTTCGGAGGAAGTTGGCTCTTGCTCGTCGTGTTGTTCTACTTGCTCTTCTGCTGATCGGCTGGTGAGACCACGAGCCGACGCGAACTCATACAACTCCTTTTGCAGAGCTTTTCTTCCACGGTGCAGCCGACTCATGACCGTGCCAACCGGAATATCCAGGATTTCGGCGATCTCCTTGTAGGCAAAACCCTCGACATCGGCCAGCAGAACGGCCATCCGGTAGTTCTCGGGAAGGGCATCGACGGCAGCTACCACCTCGCCCTCTGAGAACAGCTCCATCAGTTCGTCTTCGGCACTTCGACCGGTGACACCAGGATTGTGAAGGCGCCGGTACAGGTAGAAGTCGTCCAGGTCATCGAGTTCGGTTTCGTTCGGACGACGCTGCTTGGTCCGGTAACGATTGATGTGGGTGTTGGACATGATTCGGAACAACCAGGCCCGAAGATTGGTACCGGCCTGGAACGAGCCGTAGCCCCGGTAGGCCTTGAGATAGGTCTCCTGGACGAGGTCTTCGGCATCGGCCCGATTGTTGGTGAGACGCATCGCGGTCGAAAACAGCGACGACATGAACTCTTCGGTGTCTTCAATAAACGTCGCGGTGTCGGCCAAGACACTCAGACTATTGCGTCACTCAAACCGGCGCCTGACTGGGAACAAGCGATACTTGTCACATGCCACTGGGACATCTTGGAATCAACGTCAGTGATCTCGAACGATCTCGGACCTATTACCGGGCGATGCTCCCGGCACTGGGTTTCGAGGAGTTCCTCGACCACGACGACGAATTCGCCTGGCGGCCGGCCGGGGGCAAGGTAGGCACCTTCCTGTTTTTCTATCCATCGACCCAACCGTCGATGTACTCCCGGGAGCAAACCGGATTACAGCATCTGGCGTTCATCGTCCCCACCTGGGAAGCCGTAGACGGCGCTCGAGATCTGGCCTCGGGCCTCGGCTCGACCATTGTCCACGAACCAAAGGAGTGGCCCGAGTATCCCCCGCCGTACTACGCCACCTTCTGGCTCGACCCCGACGACATCCTGCTCGAGGCGGTGTGCCACAAGCCGCAAACCCAACCGGGGTAAGGATGAGCCGGCATCGGCGGGAGAGTCTGAAGAAGAGAGAGCCCGGAACGAGAATTGAACTCGTGACCTACGCTTTACGAGAGCGTCGCTCTACCAACTGAGCTATCCGGGCGGAAGCCCCCATCTTATCGTTCCCGCCTGAACGGCAGGCTGCCTTTAGGCGCTCTACTCCAGTTCGAGAAAGAGTCCCTGGAGCAGAAGAGGCTCATTGGGGTTACGCACCAACTGCTCGGCGGTTCGCTGGATCACCTCTAACGCTTTACCGGCTGCCCGGTCGTCGGCTTCGATCAGCCGATCCCGGTAGACCCGGCTGAGGGTGGCCAGGCCAAACCGGAGCTCGTCGAGTCGAAGGCGACGGATCTCGCGCTTGTGGCGAGCCACCAGTTGCGACCGACCCGAACCCCGCTCCCCTGTTGCCTCGACCCGGGCCTCCAACTCGGCGAGCTCTGCCTCGTGGCGAGCGACCAGTGGTTCCTGGGCTGCATCCATACCATCTCGGACCTGGTTCACCAGCTCCCAGACGGTCACCCCTCGACCATCGAGTCGGGACGGCAGCGACACCCATAGCTCGGCCCGGCCGGCCAGAGCATCGTCGTTGGCCAGTAGCCGAGCTCGGGCCAGATCACCGCCTGACGCAGCCGCCGCCATCTTGACTCGACTGGGAGAGACACCTTCGCCGACAAGAGCAGCTTCGATGATCGGCAGGGCGACCGGACCGAACTCGATAGTCACACAGCGGGAGGCGATGGTGATGATCTCCGGTGGAACGTCCTCGGCCAGGAGGACGAAGATGGTTGATGCCGGTGGCTCCTCGATTAGCTTCAGGAGTTTGCCGATGGCGGCCTCCTGGATCAGATCAACACCATGCACAACGATGACCTTGCGGCTGCCTTCGACCGGTGAAATCTGGCCGGCCCTGATGATCTCGTTGGCTTCCTCGACCCTCAGGGCGGCGCCCTCAGCCTCGATCACTACCAGGTCGGGGTGTTTGGCCTCCAGAGCCAAGCGACGAGCCCGCTCGGCGCCCTCGTCGGTAAGACCATCGGCAAGAACCAGGGCCCCAAAACCGAGAGCGGCCTGGTAGCCCCCGGTACCTGGCTGACCCAGGAACAAGTAGGCATGCACAGGATCGACGGCTGCCGCCACCAGCCGGGCCACTGCCTGCTCCTGGCCGACGACAGCGCCGAACACATCGGGTGCCACGGCCGAATCGGTGGTCAAGGCGTCACTCATGGTTCACCCAGCCTCAGCTTCGAACCCAGTTGCGTCGAACAGCGGTGCGAGGGCCGACCAGACAGCCGCTGCAACCTCCTCGATCGATCCATCACCAGGGATGACGTGCCAGATGGCTGGCTCGGATGCAGCAAGGCGACGGAACGTGTCCTGCACCCGCTGGTGAAAGGACTCCGCCTCCCGCTCCAGGCGGTCGAGCGTGCGATCAAGACGGGTTTGGGCCGCGGTCGGCGACAGATCCAGAAAGACGACCGCATCAGGCCAGCGACCGGCTACCGCCCAGTCGTTCAGTTTCCGAACTTGCTCGACACCCAGTTCCCGCCCGCCACCCTGATACGCAAGCGAGGAGTAGGCACTGCGGTCTGACACCACATGACGCCCATCGGTCAACGAAGGAAGGACAACTTCCTCCAGATGCTGTGCTCGATCGGCAGCCATCATCAAGGTCTCAGCCCGGGCTCCCACCGGTGCCTCATCGGGATTGAGAACCAGCCGTCGCAGCTCTGCGCCAAGACGGGTTGCTCCCGGTTCGCGAGTAACCAGGGCATCAATTCGATCGGCCAGCAGGCGAGCCTGCGTGCTTTTGCCCGAACCCTCACCACCCTCGAAGGCCACATAGCGCGCCGGAGGGGGCATGGTCAGAACGGTTGCTCGTCGTCGTCGGCGATCGGTGCAGCCGCGGTCGCCTTCTTGACGGCTTTTTTCTTTGTCGCCTTTTTCTTGGTGGCCTTCTTCTTCGTCGCCTTCTTCTTGGTGGCTTTCTTCTTCTTGGCCGCCTTCTTTTTCTTCTTCTTGGCCGGACCCTTGGCCCGTCGATCGGCCAGCAACTCCATGGCCCGCTCGATGGTGATTTCCTCGGGGTTGTCGCCCTTGCGAAGGCTGGCGTTGGTCTCGCCATCGGTCACGTACGGACCGAAACGACCGTCCTTGAGCGTGACCTCTTTGTCGTTGAACTCGTCGATGCCGACAATCTTCAGTGGCGCTGCCGCCTTCTGACCCCGCCGACGTTTGGGTTGGGCCATCACCGCGATGGCTTCCTCCAGCGTGAGGCTGAACAGTTGCGGCTCTTCTTCAAGACTGCGGCTGTCGGACTTCTTGCCTTCTTCGTTCTCGGTCACCTTGGTGATGTAGGGCCCGAACTTGCCGTTCTGGGCAGTGATCACACCGCCATCGGCTGGGTCGGTACCAACAACTCGAGGCAGCGACAACAGCTTCAGTGCGTCCTCGAAGGTGAGGGTCTCGGGCTCCATGTCCTTGAACAGCGATGACGTCTTCGGCTTCTCGCCGGTGTCGTCGTCGAACTCGCCCATGGTGAGATACGGCCCGAACCGGCCGGCCTTGAGGAAGACGGGAAGACCGGTGTCGGGATGGATTCCCATCTCCCGATCACCCTTTGGAGCATCGATCAGTTCGATTGCCTTGGCAATCGTGAGCTCGTCGGGCGGGAGGTCCTCCGGCACCGAAGCCCTGTCTTCGCCACGCTCCAAGTAGGGGCCATATCGGCCCACCCGGGCCACCACTGCGACGCCGTCTTCGTCGGCACCCAATGGCAGAGAGTTGACGGCCCGAGCATCGATATCGCCAAGCCGGTCGCTGACCTTGTCCCGAAGTCCCGGGTAATCGTCGTGACCGAAGTAGAAGTCTCGGAGGTAGGGGATGGCCTCGGCTTCTCCATCGGCGATGTGGTCGAGATCGCTCTCCATCCTGGCGGTAAAGGCGTAGTCGACCAGGTCGGGGAAGTGACCTTCGAGCAGCCCGATCACGGCGAACGCCTTGAAGCTGGGGACGAGCGCTGAACCCTTCTTCCAGACGTACTCACGAGCCTGGATGGTTCCCATGATGGCGGCATAGGTGGACGGACGTCCGACCTCGAGCTCCTCTAGCTTGGCTACCAGTGAGGCCTCGGTGTACCGGGCTGGTGGTTGGGTGTCGTGACCAGCGGCTTCGACACCAACGACGCTGGCGCTGTCGCCTTCGTTCAGTGGCGGGAGGAGCTGCTCGTTCTCGTCGGCGGCTTTTTCGTCCTTAGCGCCGCTTTCGTCGCCATCGTCCTCTTCGGTCGACTCCCGGTAGACGCTCAGGAAACCCTGGTGCTGGATCACGGTGCCCGATGTCGAGAACACCGCGTGCTGGAACGTCTGCTCACTGGCCGGTGTGTCTACGCCGAGCCGAAGAGTCACCGTTTCGCCGGTGGCATCGGTCATCTGCGACGCCACGGTGCGCTGCCAGATCAGTTCGTAGACCCGATAGTCCTGGGTCGAGAGTTCACTCTTGACCTCATCCGGGGTCTTGAACACATCGCCAGCCGGGCGGATGGCTTCGTGAGCCTCCTGGGCGTTCTTGGATTTGCCCTTGTAAGTGCGGGGGGCATCGGGGAGAAAATCGGAGCCGTAGCGCTCCTGGATCTGGTTACGTGCGGCCGTGACTGCGGTGTCCGACAACGTGGTGGAGTCGGTTCGCATGTAGGTGATGTAGCCCCGCTCGTACAGGCCCTGAGCAACCCGCATGGCCTGAGCTGACGACATGCGCAGCTTCCGACCGGCGTCCTGCTGATAGGTCGAGGTGATGAACGGGGCGGCCGGCCGACGCCGATAGGGCTTCGCTTCCCGACTCTCGACGGTCGAAGGCTGCTCCTCAAGAGCGGCAGCCAAACGCTGAGCACCAGCCTCGTCGAGATGAACAGCTTCGGCTCGGGAGAGCTGGCCCTCACTGCTGAAATCGCGGCCCGTAGCGGTGCGCTTGCCATCGAGCTCGATCAGCATGGCCGAGAAGTCAGAGGATGCTTCGGCCGCGGTGAAGGTGCCCTTCAGATCCCAGTAGTTCGCCGAAACGAACGCCATCCGCTCGCGCTCTCGCTCGACAACGATCCGAGTGGCAACCGACTGCACACGACCGGCCGACAAACCGGGCATGACCTTTTTCCAGAGAACAGGCGAAACCTCATAGCCATACAGACGGTCGAGCAAGCGCCTGGCTTCCTGGGCGTCGACCACTCGTCGATCGAGTTCTCCCGGGCTATCAATGGCCCGCTGGATGGCCTCCGGCGTGATCTCGGTGAAGACGATGCGCTTGACCGGGACGGTGGGGTTCAGAACCTCGGTGAGATGCCAGGCAATGGCCTCCCCCTCGCGGTCCTTATCGGTCGCTAGCACCAGTTCGCTAGCGTCCTTCATGAGCGACTTCAGTTTGCGAACGTGGTCCTTCTTCTCAGTGGAAACCACATAGAGAGGCTTGAAGTCGTTGTCGACGTCGATTCCGAGCTTGGCCCACTTCTCGCTTTTGTGCGAGGCAGGCACGTCGGCGGCATTTCGCGGCAGGTCCCGCACATGGCCAATCGATGACTCGACCATGTAGTCGTCGCCAAGATACTCGGCGATTTTGACGGCTTTTGCCGGGGACTCGACGATGACGAGGGGTTGGGGCACGATCGGCAGACTACGAACATCTGGCCCCCTTTTGCGAGCATCAACCCGGTTTTGCTCGCAGCGAGTGGTCGACGGGCCACCCAAAAGGCCAGCCCTAGTGGGTCGTTTTCGACCCCTCAGCTTCGGAATCTGACTGACTCTCGGACTCGCTCGGGGGCGATGTGGCCAGTACGGCGAAGCCAACCACGGTGGCCAGAAGGGATGCAGCCAAAATGCCCATCGTGGCCTGGTCGCCAATGGCCGGATCGTCGAACGCCAGATTTCCGATGAAGAGTGCGACGGTAAAGCCAATACCGGCAACCGCACCGGCCCCGAGGACATGGCGCAACGTCACCCCTTCGGGAAGGTCAGCGATACCAATCTTGAGCGCAAACCAGCTGAAGACGAAGACCCCAAGCGGCTTGCCGATCACCAAACCAAGCACGATGCCCCACGTCACCGGCGAGGCAACGGCGTCGCTGATGGCCTCCCCACTCAGCACAATGCCAGCGTTGGCCAAGGCGAAGATGGGAATGACGAGGAAGCTGGTCCACGGGCTGAGAAGCCCGATCATGCGAGAGGTAATAGAGACTGTCTCTTTCACCTTCCAGTTGGCATCACGAACCGCACCCAGACCGGACTCGCCCGAGAAGATGTCTTCGACCGATTCCAGCATCCGGCTGCCGAGCAGCGGCTTGGCGGGAGCCAGCAGGCCCATGGCCACACCGGCAATGGTCGCATGCACTCCTGATCGGAAGGTGGCGTACCAGACGAAGAATCCGACGATGACATACATCGGCGTGTACCAGATCCGGTAGCGGCGCATGCAGAAGACGGCGAACAATCCGCCGAGCGCCAGCAAGAACCACTGAAGGCTGAAACCGGTGGAGTAGAAGATGGCGATGACGGCAATGGCCCCGATGTCGTCGGCGATGGCCAGAGTAAGCAGAAAGAGAGTGAGACGTTTCGGGATACGAGACCCCATCAGAGCCAACACACCAACGGCGAACGCGATGTCGGTGGCCATCGGAATGCCCCAACCACCGGCGCCGTCGCCACCGAGGTTCATCGCAAGATAGAGAACGGCCGGAAGAAGCATGCCGCCGATTGCCGCCACCGCAGGAAGCGCGGCGATTCTGGGGTTTCGGAGATCGCCAACCACCAGTTCGGCCTTGATCTCGAGCCCCACAACGAAGAAGAACAGAACCATGAGGGCATCGTTGACCCACAGCTCCAAGCTCAGTCCATGGCCGTTGTGTTGGAACGGGTGCCAGCTGCCGATGGCCAGCTCCACCTCGGTCTCCCAGAAATGGTGGTAGCTGTCTCCGCCAAAGTTCGCCCACAGCAATGCGGCCGCAGTAGCGAGGAGTAGCAGGACGCCGGAGGCCGTCTCCTGAGCGAGAAACTTGACCATCGGGCGGGCGACAGTTCGCGCTAGCCGGGTGTCTCCGCCACTCCAGGCCTCTTCGCGAACCGAAAGAGGAGATTCAGACATTTGGCCGAAAGGGTACTGGGCTCACTTACTGGTGAAGTTCCATCTCGACAGTGGTTCCCTCAGTGGTCGAGTGGAAGGTGACATCTCCCGAACTGAGCATTTGCATCAGAGGTACGCCAAACCCGCCTTCTCGTTCCAGTCGATCGGGATGGGTGATGTCGGGAAGGACGGTGGCGGGCGGCATACCGGGCCCCTCATCACTAACGGTGAGGTGCACGGTCTTGGCGTCGGCAACAACCCGAACAACAACCCGGCCCTCGGTGCTCGTGCGCAAGTTGGCCTGCATGGCGTTGGTCGTAGCTTCAGAGGTGACCCACCGAAGGTCGTCGAGCCGATCACCCTCCAGAGCTTCGACACAGGATGCGACTGCGGCGACGACCATCCGAGTGACAGTAACCAGGTCGAACCGAGAAGGAATGTTCAGCTCAACCACCGCCGCACCGCTCATGGGTTCCGAAGCTAGTTCACTCGATTCCCGAGCTGGCGGTTGCTCATCGGCTGGTCGGCCGGTTGGCGTTTGATTCGCTGTCGATCGCATGTCAGGAGTGACTCTTTAGCCATGCGCTGAAGCTCAGCACCGTGCCCGAACTCGGTCGCCGCAACCACGGCCAGGGATGGAGAGCTGCGATGTCAACCGTCGCCGCTCGGGACCGGAAGCCGGGAACCGGAGCGTAGGTAACGGCCACTGAACGGTCGACGAGAGCCTTGGTCGGATCCCCGAGATGAACTTCGACGTCGCGTGCTGTCGCGAGATCGGCCAGAGTTTCGGTGAGAAAGACCAGTCGCTTTGACGACAGCTTCAGCTTGGCCAGCAATGCCTCATCAAAGACAAAAACCACTGGCACATCGGGATGAGCCGCAAGCGCCGGATCGGCATGCCCCAGGGACTCGGCGGTAAGCCAGACCACCTCTGCTGCTCCGGTTGCCTCGACCGAGTCGGGCCCCGCAAGCTCTTCGGCTTTGGGGTCCGAGCGAAGCTCAACCGGTTGTTCGACGGGGACCAACGGCGGATCGCTCGGCCATTCCTCGATGGGACACTGATGGACCATCTCACACGACGCACACAACCCCGGTGCTCGCTCTTCGACCTGCCAGCGGCTGAAGCCATAGGTCTTGGTGGAACCGACACCGGTGGTCCATTGCCAACCAAGTCGATTGGCGGCGCGGGACCCGTCGAGCAGATGACGGAAGAAATAGTCCTCACCGTCCTGCCACCGGGCGCCTTCCCGAACCGCCCATTGGCTCGACAGCCACATCCGGGATTGGTTGACCAGCCACCCCTCTTCTTCCAGTTCGCCAACGGACAGCTCGAGGCAGGCCATGTCCCGGTTCCAGGGATCGGCGGTCGTAATCTGTTCAGTGTCGAGAGAGTTTCGAACGCCAGTGGTTGTCCGCCGACCAAGTCGGGAATACCAGTGGCGGGCGTACTCCTGCCACAACAGCTCGTTGCGGAACTTCGCTACGTCGTCGACTGGGCCACCGGTGACGTGCTCCCACACCTGGGGCAGAGACAACAGGCCGTGGCGAATGTAGGGCGACAGCGCCGAGGCCCCCCGGCGGGGAATCGGATACACCTCGTTGCGATCGGCGGCGTACCCCGAGACGTCGAACGCAGCCAAAGCAGCGTCGGCCGCGGTCTGACCACCCCGAAACCGTGGTGAGCCAGCGACATCGTCACACGTCAGGTGGGCAAGATGATCGGCCACAAAACGCTGAGCATTGTTCCTATCGGTTGCGGGAGTCGGGAGCCTGGTCAACAACGGTCCTGAGGTTGTTCGGTGGATACGCGGGAGGGATTCGAACGTCTACCAATAACTATCGGCCCGTTTCCCGTCGATCTGATTAGGTGATCTCACTTTCCCGTTGGCTGTCAGTGGACAGCACTAGCCTGTGGTTGTGGACGGGCTGGGAACGATCGACGACCTGCTCGACGGCCTACGACTCGACGGCCGCCTCGTCCACGTCGAGACAGCCCCCGAGCGGCTGGCCCAACCGGGTCAGCTTGTCGAGTCTCTTCCTGCGTCCATCCAGCACCTCGTTCCGGCCGGCGGCTTTTGGTCGCATCAGGCCGATGCCATCAATCGCGTGAGGTCCCGGGAATCAGTGGTTATCGCCACCGGCACCGCTTCAGGAAAGTCCCTGTGCTACCAGGTCCCTATTGCCGAGTCGGTGGTCACCGGACTGCGTTCAGGCACCTCGCTTCTGTTGTTCCCCACCAAGGCTCTGGCTCAGGATCAGCTTCGTTCGTTCGGCGATCTCGAGGTGCCCGGCCTGGTTGCGGCGACCTACGACGGCGATGCCGACCGAGACGCTCGCACCTGGGCCCGCAACAAAGCCAACGTGCTGCTCACCAATCCAGAAATGCTGCACTACGGCATTCTTCCCCACCATGCCAAGTGGGCCACCTTCCTCAAGCGGCTCGACCACATCGTCGTCGACGAGCTTCATGTGTTGCGGGGGATCTTTGGCTCTCACATGGCCCACGTGCTTCGCCGGCTCTTACGGGCCTGCGCGCTCTACGGCTCCGATCCAACCTTTGTTTTCTGTTCAGCCACCATCGGGAAACCGGACGAGCTAGCCCAGGAGCTGTCCGGCAAACCGGTGCATCCAGTCACCAACGACGGCTCACCCACCGGGGACCGACACGTCGCCTTCGTCCAGCCGGCGGTCATCGACGAAGAATCTGGCCGACGTCAATCGCCAGCCACTGAGACCATTCGAACGGTTGCCGAACTTGTCATGACGGGGCGTCGGGTTATTGCCTTCTGTGCCAGCCGGGCGCTGACCGAACGGGTGGCGGCTGGCGTGGCCCGAGCGCTTCCCCCCGAACTGTCCGACACCGTTCGGCCCTACCGCTCCGGCTACCTGGCCGCCGAGCGACGAGAGATCGAAGCCGAGTTGGTCGCCGGGCAGATCCGGGCCGTGATCGCAACTAGCGCCCTCGAGCTGGGGGTCGATATTGGCGGGCTCGACGCCACTGTGTTGTGCGGCTTTCCCGGCACCATTGCCTCGCTTTGGCAACAAATAGGTCGGGCTGGGCGGGGAGGCCAGGAGTCTGTTGCGGTGCTGGTGGCTGGCGACGACCAGCTGGACCAGTGGTTCGTCAATCACCCGAAAGATCTCTTCGAACGGCCGCCAGAGCCTGCGGTCATCAACGTGTCGAACCCACACATTCTCGACCCTCATCTGAACTGCGCGGCCTACGAGAAGCCACTGTCGGCGATCGACGATCGCTGGTGGACCGAACTCGACGACGGCGTCCGCCGCGGCGTGTTGGCCGACGACCTCCGAATCAGGCCAGACCGTCGTCGAGTTCCCCGCGCCGTATGGGCTGGTCGAGGCATGCCGTTCTCCGGGATCGGCCTTCGGTCAGCGTCCGGGGGCGAAGTCAAGATCGTCTCCACCACCGACGACCTCATCGGCACCGTCGAGAAGGGTCGGGCCTGCTCCCTTGTGCACCCTGGGGCCATCTATCTCCATCGCGGACAACCGTGGAAGATTGTCGAACTGGACCTGCACACCCGCCGAGCAGTGGCCGAGCCTCACCACAGCGACACATGGACGACGGCCAAGTCCAGCGTCTCCATCGATGTTGTCGATGCAACCACCGCCAAATCCGTCGGTCGGTCCCTCCTTCATCGAGGCATCGTCAAGGTGACCACCCAGGTCACCGGCTACCAGCTGAAAGAAGCGGCTAGTCGTACCGTGCTCGACACGGTCGACCTCGACCTGCCTCCGGAGGAACTGGTCACAACGTCCATCTGGTACGAATGGCAGCCCGACGTCGTCCGTCTGGCTGGCGTCAACGATTTCAAACTGCCGGGCGCCCTCCACGCCGCTGAGCACGCAGCCATCGGCATCCTGCCGTTGTTCACCATCTGCGACCGTTGGGATGTCGGCGGTGTCTCGATCGCCGCTGCTCCGCAATCGGGCTTACCCACCGTCTTCATCTACGACGGCTATCCCGGTGGCGCAGGCATCGCCGATCTTGCCTTCGAGGCGGCCGATCGTCATCTGGATGCCACCGCCGAAGTGCTCGAAACCTGCAGCTGCACCACCGGTTGTCCGTCGTGCGTGCAGTCTCCCAAGTGTGGCAATGGCAACGAACCGCTGGACAAGATGGCCGCACTTGCCTTGCTCCGGACCACCCTCGGTTTCGAAGAGCCCTTCTAGGGCTCTGTGTCCCGGGCACCCCGGCGCCCGCACACTCCATCTTTTGGCGGACCCAGCAACCGCCCCCGGAACTCTGGCGGACCCAGCAACTGCCCCCGGCCGTTGCGACTGACAGAACGCTCGAGACGGTCGTGGGGTCCGCCAGAAGTTGCACGCGTGGCGCGACCTCTATTCGACCCGCATGGTCACCCGAGCGGTGAGGGTCACATCGTCGATGAGCCGCCCAACGAGAGGCACGTTGGTTGGCGACTGATAGATCACCGTCACGGTGATTCGACTGCCTCGATCCGTTCCACCGGCCAGCCGGGTGCTGGTTCTTGACGGGTGCAGCCTGTTGGCGGCACTCACTGCTGTGCCTGCGGCCTCTGCGGTCGGGTCGACGGCCGCAGCCCGGGCTCCTTCTCGGGCTGCGTGTTGGACCAGCAGTTGATCGGTAGCCACCAGCCCCACCTGCAGCACGACGAGCGCGAAGAGGACGACGACGGGAAGCACCAGCGCCAGCTCAATAGTGGCCTGGCCACGTTGGTGCCGGCCCTTCCCGTCCTTCATCAGCCGACCTGCCCGATAACGGAATCGAGCACAGCGTTGAGCAAGCGAGTGATCTTCCCGGTGCTTGCGGCCCAGGCCAAGACGAGGCCCGCCAACGCGGCTGCGCCCAGGATGACCAGGGCGTACTCGGCGGTGGCTTGGCCCCGCTCGTTCCAACGGCCACCGGGGCCTGTGCGACTGCGGGCAAGGGCGTGGAGCATGTACATAGCAATGTGCCTTTCGTAGGAGTGGGACAGCGGATGCTGCGAAAGACAGCAGATGCTGCGAAAGACAGCGGATGCTGCAAGAGAGAGAGTCAGTCAGAGCCGGTCGAGGGAGAGAGCAATGAGTGGCACCACTGCCCCGATGAGTACGGCCGGTAGCGAGCAAAACACCAGAGGGAACAGCAGCTGCACAGGTAGGCGACGGGCCCGAGCCTCGGCTTGACGCCGCCGAGCGGCACGGGCCTCGTCCCCCAGCCTGACGAGAAGAACCGAAAGCGGTGCGCCATCGCGCTCCGATGCCAAGAGAGCCGACACCGTGGCGCGGTAGCTGGAACCAAGTTGGTCAGCACAGTCGACCAGGGCCAACGACAACGGGGTTCCCACCCTGACCTGGTCCTGGAGATGCCGAAGAAGTGGCTGCGTTGAGGTCGGGCCGTGGTCTGCGGCCACTCGAAGAGCGTGAAGCACGGTGCCACCTGACCCCAACACCACCGTCAAGAGTTCGATGAGATCGGCCGTTCCCTCGGCTCGCTGGCGCGATACCCGTCGGCGCCTCAACCAGCTCCACTGCGGGACCGACAACGGCGGTTTCGATAGCGTTGTCAGCGCCGGTGTGTCGTCGACCGTCAGCCGGCGAACCGGCGGTCCACCTAGGTAGAGCCAGAGAGCCAGCCCCAGACACCCCCCAACGAAGATCGTCATCGAACCGATCCGATCACCCGGTCGATCCACAAAGCCCCAATGGTTATGAGGCCGAGCATCGCCACCAAACAGACAGCGCCGAGAGGAGTCCGTAGATAGAAGTCGACGATGTCCGGTTCGATGACGGCATAGCTTCCGGCAAAGATCAGCGGAAGCGCAGCCAAAACGACGGCCGAAGCCAGCACCTGGCTGGCTTGGGCCCACGCCTCGTCCCGGGCTGCAGCGGCATCTCGCAAGGTGTGGGCCAGCCGCTCGAGCGAGGTGGAAGCTGAACCTCCGCGACTGGTCAGAACAGAAACTGACGCCACCAGTAGGCGCAGGCCGACATGAGTCTCCCGGCGAGCTACCTCGTCGAGCGCCTGCTCCAATCGGACCCCGGCCAGGGCAGCGGTGACGACTGGCTCAAGCCGTGCTTCCACGGTTGCATAGCGAGGGAGAGTGGAGAGGAATGCCGATGCCAGTGCACCACCACTTCGAAGCTGTTGGGAAAGGTCCTCGACGAACGTCACCAGCTCAACGTCGAACTGCTTTTGGACTTGCCGACTTCGAACACGTCTGACCAATACACCGCCCAACAATCCAACCTGCAAGGCCACGAGTGGCAGCACAAGGCTCCGTACCAGCCAGGCAACAAAGACAACCAACACGAACCCCACCGGACCAAGTCCGACTGCAGGCCTCCCCTTGCCGGAGACCCGGGATGGAGAAGGGCGCACCCAGAGACAAATCGCCCCGAAAATCAGCGTGGACACGCCAAGGGCCGTCATGCTGCCGTCCAAAGCGACTGCATGACCATCGATCCGCTCGGTCTGACCTCGGCGATCTCGCACACCCGTCTCTGTTGACCGGCTCGCTCGACCTGCACGATGACATTGACTCCTGATCGGACCTGGGCCTCGAGCACTCCCAGCGGTATCCCTATGTCGCCAAGAAGCGCCAGCTGAGCAAGTCGATCGACGGCGGCCGCCGGATTGTTGGCGTGACAGGTCGATAGCGATCCGTCATGTCCGGTGTTGAGAGCAAGAACCAGGTCGAGGGCTTCTGGACCCCGCACTTCTCCGACCACCAGCCGGTCGGGCCGCATCCGGAGCGCATTGCGAACCAACTGGCGGATCCCCACACCTCCGACACCCTCGCTGTTGGGTGGTCGAGCCTC
>CALHBU010000286.1 GCA_937930655.1 uncultured Acidimicrobiales bacterium
CGTAGCTCGCCAGGCTGGAGTTCCCGTGAGCCTCCATGGCACCGGAGGGGCATGGATCATCACCGGCGAAGCGTGCGATCCCGACCGACTAGAAGCAGTGATCAGGCACTCACTAGATCGCAAGGTCTGCAACACCGTCAACACCTGCTGTGTGCTCAGCAGCCGCGCCGCCGAGCTGGTACCCCGAGTGCTGGCCGGCCTCCAGGCAGCAGCCGAAAGTCGGTCGGCCAACTGGAAGCTTCACGTTGCGGCTGGGAGCGAGTCGGTCGTCGACCCTTCACTGTTCGACACCGTGGTATCCATCGGCCGGGCCGAGGGCGACGTCGACGAACCCCAGGCCGAGATCATTGCTCTCGATCAACTGGGGCACGAATGGGAGTGGGAAGCGTCCCCCGAGATGACGCTGGTCTTGGTCGACTCAGTCCAAGAGGCAACCACCCTCTTCAATCAACAGAGCCCCCGGTTCGTGGCATCCCTCATCTCGGACGATGACTCAGAGAAAGAAGCCTTCTGGCAAGCCATCGACGCCCCGTTCGTCGGTGACGGCTTCACTCGCTGGGTCGATGGCCAATACGCCCTCGACAAACCAGAGCTCGGCCTCTCCAACTGGCAGTTCGGTCGGCTCTTTGCTCGCGGTGGCGTACTCAGTGGCGACAGTGTCTTCACCGTACGGACCAGGGTCAGCCAGTCAGACCCCGACGTCCACCGTTAGCGGCCGTCCGCCGGGAGTACGTCACAGTTCGACCGGTGTCGGATCGCCGGCCACCACTTCGTAGCGGCCGCTGCTAGCGACCCGACTGTTCGGGTCGCTCACGTCGGCCACCACCCGGAACTCGGCAGTCGTGCGGTCTGGGGTGATGTCGAGGCGCAGCCATCCGTTGACAACATCGACCCGCTCAACATGCGGGTTGGCCAGTGGGATGAACCCCACCAACCCAGCAAAGTCAGCAGGAAACTCCGAGCTGATGGGCGGAGCCATAAACTCGGTGGCCACCGTGGGCTGGTCGAGGTCGGCCGGGTCGGCCGTCACTTCCAGCACGGCTGCGCTATGGAGGTCGCCGGACGCGATGAGCCGATTCGGCTGCTTGGCCAACTCGCCGGCCAGCCACTTCCGCTCGTCGGGATAGCCGTCGAACGTGTAGGGGAGGAGCACCTCGTCCTGGACCGGAACCAGCAGTCCACCGACCAACACCGGGCTTCCCAACAGCGTCCACCGCTGATCGTTGGCCAGTTCGCCAGCTAGCCAGTCCTGCTGCTTCTGGCCCAGCAAGGTGGTGTCGTCGGCGTACTGCCGCTGATCGAGCACGGCGATCCGACAAAGGTCGCCGGCGTCGACGCTGCGGAACACATCGAACCCGTCGAGGCCCGGTGCCGCCAGGCGGGTCGGCTGGTGCTCCCACCAGGCCTGATAGGCCGCGGCCCGACGAACCGGATCGACGGTGGCGTCATAGTTGTTGACCACCTCATGGTCGTCCCATGTGACCATCCACGGGTGAGCGGCCGACGATGCCTGAAGCAACGGGTCTTCCCGATACTGCCGGTACCGAGCCCGATAGCCAGCCAACCCCACCGGGTCGCTGCCCCGGTGGGCCCGGCCCTCCAGCTGGCTCGATCCTCCGCCTCCGTAGATGAAGTCGCCCAGCCACAGCACCAGGTCGATGTCGGCATCGGCGATATCGGCGTGGGCTGCCCAGTGGCCGGTCTCCATCAGCTGGCAGGAGCTGACCGCCAACCGGAGCTGATCGAGCGGCTGGCCAGCAGCGGCCAGGGTGCGGGTTCGGCCGGTCGGCGACGTCAACGAGCCAACCCGAAAGCGATAGTAGAACGATGCGTTGGACGGCAGACCGGTGGCCAGCACATGGGCGGCGTGTCCGAACCCCTCGCCTACGTCGGTGACGCCGGTCGCGGCCAGCTCGTTGAAGTCGGGGTCGTAGGCCACTTCCCACAACAACTGCACGGCAGAGGGAAGACCGGCTTCGTCGGTGACGAGCCGAGTCCAGAGCACTACCGATGAACCATCGGGATCACCCGACGCCACCCCCAAACCAAACACTCCCTCTGGAAGCTCGCCGGGCGGGGGTTCGAGCGGCGCCACCAGCGTTCGTTCGGTTGTGCTTGTCGTCGACGACGATGCACCGGTGGTGACGGTGGGGTCTGCACTCGAACCGGTCGAGACGTCAGCGCCACCCACACATGCCGAGGTGAGGGCTCCTGACAGAGCTGCGAGAAAGGCCCGGCGGTCCATAGGCGCCTTCACCGTACTGGTCAGGAGGGAAGGGGAGCGGGCACGACTCCTTCCACTTACGCTCGCGGCATGGCTCACGGAACCCACGATCACGACGCCGATGCGCGAAACGCCGACATCCTCATCAACATCAACGGTGAGTTGCTGCCCCGAGCCGAGGCCGTGGTGTCGGTCTTCGACAGTGGCTTCATCCTTGGCGACGGGGTCTGGGAAGGCATCCGAGTCCACAACGGCCGCCTAGCGTTTGTCGACCAGCATCTTGGACGGTTGTACGACGGAGCCAAGGCCATCGATCTCGACATCGGCCTCACCCCGAGCCAACTCCAGGCATCGATGGAAGAAACATTGGCCGCCAACGGCATGACCGAAGGTGTCCATATTCGGCTGATGATCAGTCGGGGCGTGAAGTCCACGCCCTATCAGGACCCTCGCTTCACGATTTCTCCTCCCACCATCGTGATCATTCCCGAATACAAAGAGGCCGACCCGGCCACTCTCACCCGGGGCCTCAAACTGTTCACCGTTCACGTCAGGCGGGGTCGGCCCGATGTGCAGGACCCGGCCCTCAACACCCAGTCAAAACTCAACTGCGTCACTGCCTGCATCCAGGCGGCCAAGGCCGGGGCCGACGAAGGGCTCATGCTCGACCCCCAGGGTTTCGTCGCCACCTGCAACTCGACTCACTTCTTCATCGTGCGCAACGGCGAGGTCTGGACATCGACCGGCGACTACTGCCTCGATGGCATCACCCGCCGCAACGTCCTGCGGCTCTGTCAGCGGCACGGCATCCCGCATTTCGAGAGGAACTTCAGTCTCAGCCACGTTCACAGCGCCGACGAGGCCTTCGTCACCGGGACCTTCGCCGGGGTGGCACCGGTGGCCGAGGTGGACGGTCGGATCATGGCGCAACCCGGCGACGGCAGTCGGGGACCGATGGTCGAACAGCTCCAGCGCTGGTATGTCGAACTGCTGGAGGAGGAGACAACCGGGGAAGGAAAGTGACGGCTCGCCTGGCCGTCTGGTCGGGGCCCCGCAACCTGTCGACCGCACTCATGCGGAGTTGGGAGAATCGGTCCGACACCATGGTGATGGACGAGCCGTTGTACGCCCACTACCTCGAACAAACCGGCCTCCAACACCCGATGGTGGACGAGATCAAGGCAGCCGGCCCAACCGGCGAGGCCGAGGCAATCGCCACCTGTCTGGCCCCGCTGCCGACCG
>CALHBU010000287.1 GCA_937930655.1 uncultured Acidimicrobiales bacterium
AGGATCAACCAGGACTCCAGTGAAGACATCGACAGCCATGGCGTTGATGGTGAAATCTCGACGGGAAAGATCGACCTCGAGATTGTCACCGAAGGTCACCGTTGGCTTGCGACTGTCGCCAACGTAGGACTCGCTGCGGTAGGTCGTGATCTCGAGATCACGACCAGCAACCGTGGCTCCGATGGTGCCGAAACGCTCGCCCTGGGCCCAGATTGCGTCGGCCAACGGCGCAAGCAGGCGCCGAGTGATGTCGGGCCGGGCATCGGTGGTCAGATCGATGTCGGGCACGGTGAGCACAGGTCGTCCCGGGTTGTCGGCCAGGTGGTCGCGCACAATGCCGCCGACCAGGTGCAACTGATGCCCGGCGTGGTGAAACCGTTCAGCAACCGGGCCAAGGCCCGAAAGCAGGGGTTGGAAGTCCGACACCGTCCTGAACCTATCCCAGGCACACCACCTCGCTAACCTGGTACAGGGAGGGCAGCAGAAACGCATAGTGTGAACATCTGGTGGAACACGCACAACCAACCCAGGGATTGCCGGGTCTAAGTCGTTCGCGACTGGGATCTGCTTCAGCGTCCCGACTCCGGGTTGTGCCCTGGCAGGGCGATCCCTACACCGCATTGATTGGGCCCCGGCGAGATGGCCGAACACCCCGAACCCCTGAAATCGTCGAATGCCTCGCACTCCTCCGAGAACGTGGCGTGCAACGGGCTATCACCCCAGCAATGAGTGCAGTAGACGGACGTCCGTTCGCCGAAGCCGGCTTCGCGCTCCACGAGCGGCTCTACCTTCTGTCTCGACCCATACCCGTCCACCCACCCACGACCACGGCTGGTCTACGTATTTCAAACGGCAGGGCCTGGCATCGTGACACCGTGTTGGACATCGATCGACGAGCGTTCGAGCCGTTTTGGCAGTTCGACCACACCACTCTCAAAGAGGCGAGGCGGGCCACCCCGACAAGCAAGTTCCGGATTGCCCGGTCCGATGGCCGAATCGTCGGTTACGCAGTAGCTGGGCGGGCCGGTGGCCGCGGCTACCTACAACGACTGGCCGTTGATCCCGACGTAAAGGGCCAGGGCATCGGCACCGACCTCGTGCACGATGCCATCGGCTGGCTCCACAAGCGAGGTGCCACCTCCATTCTTGTCAACACCCAGGAGAGGAACGCCCGGGCGTTGGCCCTCTATGAGCATTTGGGATTCGTTCGGCAGCCTCATGGGCTCCTGGTTCTCCGTTGGGACAACCCGTCATGAGCGCTCGCCCTACTCAACAAGATCGATACCGGGACCGGAGCCAACCCCGCTGGCAAGGCGTGACACTGAGCCTGGTTTTGGCTTTGGCTTCCACCCTCATCGGGTCGCCGTCAGCCAACGGCCAGGCTCCGGACTTCGGCCTCGCTGGCCAATCGGTCTTCGTGAGCGCCGAAGGGTCTCTGATGCTTTGGCTCAACTGGGGCGGTTCGGTCAACAACCCCGACCTGACCGCCTCTGTCGTCATCCATCAGCGGGTCGAATCCGAAGACGATCTCCGGTCTCAACCGGGAGACATCCTCAATCGGTCGGCCGATGTCCCACTTGGCGAACTTCCCCGCGACGCCGCCGGCCACCTCATTCTCGACGTCGGCATCAGAAGCTTCGCCGGTGCCGACGACAGCGTGCTGGTACCCGACGCCGGTGTGTATCCGGTGACCGTCCAGGTTCGAGACGGCAGCGAAGTCATTCGCTCGCTTCGAACCAACATGGTTCGGCTACCCACCGAAACAGCCGAGATCGGACTGCTGCCAGTTGCCGTTCTTCTCCCCGTTTCATCGGCCGACGGGCTCGATCTAGCCGGCGCTTCCACCTTGCTCGAACGACACCCATCGCTGCCGATCTCGGTTCTCCTCGGGCCGGGAGTGGTCGGTCAACTCCTCGAAAACCCGACATTGGCCGAGAGTTTGCGTTCGGCCTTGAACGGACGAAAAGTCCTGGCGCTTCCTGAGCTGAGCCTCGACCCCTCTGCCCTGGCCGCTATCGGTCAAGGTGGCCTCTACGCCCGAGCAATAGAAAACAGCAACCGGGACCTCACCGAGCTCGGACTCGAGCCACTACCCGGGGTACTCCCGATCGACGTCCCCCTGACCATTGAAGGTGCCAGCCTCATTCTCGATCTCGGCTACGACCAGATCATCGATGTCGGGCCCCGCCCCCAGCCCGGCGGTGTCTTGGCCGCCGATGGTCGGACCCTTCAGATCATCCAAGTCGACGATGACCTCAGCACCGAATTCAGCGGCCCAGGAGCGCCGGCCGAACAAGGTCACCGTCTGGTGGCCCGCTTGGCCATCAGACACGAGACAGACCGTTCGCCCGTGCTCCTCGGTGGCGACGACCTCAGCCAGGCCAGCCCGGTCTCGCTCGACATCATGCTGGCCAGCCTCGACCAGGCCGGGCTGCTGGAAGCAATCGACCTACGCGACACCGGAGCCAGCGGGTTGGCCATTCGACCGAGCGAAAGCGCTACCCAGGATCTGGAGCCGCTCGAGACCGACGTGATCCGAACGTTGTCGTTGATCGACACCTACGACACCTTCCATGTCAGCGGTGGACTCAATCCTTCGTTGCTCCGCGAAGAGTTGGTAGGCGCCATGAGTCGAGATCTCAATCCCGAGAGCCGCCAGCAAGCGGTCGATCAACTGGTCTCCAACATCAACGACTCGCTCGATGTCATCTCCCTCCCCGACCCCGAGACAGTCACCCTGGCCGCCCAGACCAGTGTGCTCACGCTCACCGTCGAGAACGAGGCTCCGGGGCCCCGGGCCGTTCTTCTCCGATTTCAGAGCGACAAACTCAGCGTCGATCAGAACAATCTGGTCATCGAACTTCCGCCCGGCTCATCCACCATCGACATAGATATCGAGACACGGTCGGTCGGCGAGTCACCCCTCGAGATGATCCTGTTGAGTCCTGATGAACAGTACGAGCTGACTCGAACCAAGATCCAGGTCCGATCGACCGCTATTCCCGGGCTTGGCATGCTGCTATCGGCGACTGCCCTGGTCTTTCTCCTGATCTGGTGGGGTCGCTCCATCATCGGTGCGCGCCGAGAACAAAGCGAAGAAGAAGAGCTCTCCACCTCCATCGAGGCCGATCGCCCACCGGTCGGAGTTAGCCGGTGACGGCAGCGACATCCGGCTTCCGGGTCGGTGGTCGCTACGAACTTTCCGAGCCCATCGCCACCGGAGGCATGGCCCAGGTCTGGCGGGCACAGGACACCGTGCTCGACCGGCCGGTGGCGGTCAAGATTCTCCACCCCCACCTGGCCACCGACGCCGGGTTTCTCGTCCGCTTTCGCCGCGAGGCGGTAGCTGCCGCCCGGCTATCCCACCCCGGCATCGTCGCCATCTACGACACGGTGTCGGCCGACAACCTCGAAGCCATTGTGATGGAACTCATCGATGGGCGAACGCTTCGAATGGTCCTCGATGAAACGCCTCAGCTTTCGCCATCCGATGCCACCATCGTCGGAGTGCAGGTAGCCGACGCCCTGGCCGAGGCTCACCGGGGCGGCGTCGTACACCGCGACATCAAACCATCCAACATTCTGCTGTGCAGCGACCGGCGGGTGATGGTGACCGACTTCGGCATCGCCAAAGCGGGCGAAGATACCGACCTCACCGTCACCGGAACCCTTCTTGGCACCGCCAAGTACCTCTCCCCCGAACAGGTGAGGGGCGAGGACGTCGATCCCCGAAGCGACCTGTACTCGCTTGGTGTTGTCCTCTTCGAGTCGCTGGCTGGCCAACCTCCGTTCAAGGCCGAGACCGACGCCGCCACCGCCCTGGCCCGGCTACATAACGACCCTCCCCCACTGCAGCAGCTGCGGCCTGACATTCCCACCGAGCTGGCGACCATCGTCATGCGACTCCTCGAGCGCGACCCCGACCAACGGTTCACCCGAGCCGTCGACCTGCGGGCAGTGCTCAACGGTTCGAGCAACGCAATGCCCGCGCCCTCTCCAGCCACCAGCGCAGCACCAACCGTGCCCCTGGCCACTGCTCCCCCATCTCGGCCAGCGGCCCCGGAGCAACCGCTACCGGCAACGGCGACCAGCACCGACCAGCCGAGCGTCCCCGTCTCGACCGCGCCGAACGACAACCCCCAGAGCGACGACCAGAGCTTCGTTCAGTCGGAGCGATCCTGGCTCCTTCCGGCTTTGGTCGTCGTGCTCTTGGCCGCCGCCCTTCTGGTAGCCGCCATCCTCATAAGCCGCGGCGTCACCGATGCTGGCAGTTCAACATCCGAACCTTCAGCTGATGCTGACGAACAGGGTCCGGTGACGGAGACCACGCCGTTATCCAACATCCAACAGCTTGGTGAAGCCGGTATCGCCAGCGCAACGTCGTTCGACCCTGAGGGCGACGACAGGGAAGAGAACGAGCGGTTGGTCGCCAACGCGTTCGATGGCGATGACGAGACATCGTGGCGGACGACGACCTACCGGTCAGCCAATTTCGGACGCCTCAAGTCGGGCGTTGGCCTCCTCCTATCAATGGACGGTCGGGCCACTGTCAGCGAGGTCGAATTCACAACACCCACCATCGCCTGGTCGGTCGAAATCTATGTCGGCGATGACTTCAGTGGGCCACCGGGAACATGGGGCGAACCGGTGGCGAGTGCCACCTACGCAGGGGACGAAAACGTCGACCTCGACTTCCCCAACGTCGAGGGCACCACGGTGTTGTTCTGGGTCACCGATCACGGACTCTCCGAGGATCGCAACGACGAGCCCGGCCCCGACCATCGATTCGAACTTCTCGAGATCCAGGTGTCGTAAGCTCATCCCATCGAACGTTCGGACGAAGATCTGGTGGAGCGAGCGCAACAGGGCGATCGAGCCGCGCTCGACCTTCTTCTCGGCCGCCACTACGAGCGTCTGTACGCCATCTGCAGGCGCATGGCCGGCAACGATGCCGATGCCGCCGATGCCTGCCAGGAAGCGCTTTTGGCCATTGTCCGAGGGCTCGATCGATTCGACGGCCGCTCCACTTTTCGCACCTGGAGCTACCGGGTCGCCAGCAACGCTTGCCTCGACGAACTCAGACGTCGTAAGCGGCGCCCGATCGCCGTGGTCGACGACCCTGACCGCATCAGCGAGCGGGCCGAGGTTGATCAACAGGTAGCTGATCGGGTGACTCTCGAAAACGCCATCCCACTTCTGGCTGAGGAGTTCCGTGCTCCGCTCGTGCTGCGGGACGTCATAGGCATGGACTACGCAGAAATAGCTGCCACTCTCGAACTCCCACCGGGCACGGTTCGATCACGTATTGCCAGGGGTCGGCGACACATGGCGAAAATTCTCGGGAACCAGATCACCTCCGAGGAACGTCTGAGTTGATGTCATGAACGAAGAACTCGACGAACTGGCGTCGGCCTATGTAGACGGAGAGGCCTCAGCCGAAGAGATTGCCCGCGTCGAAAGCGATCCGGAGCTGTTGTCGTTGGTTGAGGAGTTCCGCGCTCTACGGCCCTCCTCTCTCCCGGCACCTCAGCTCAATCTTGAACTCCAGGAACAGCACATTGCTTCCGCTTTGGCCGCCTTCGACGAGGCCCATGCCGCCAAACCAAGCCTCATGGCTGTAGCCGACTCGCCCACTGAGACCTCCACTTCAGACTTCGAGGGCACCACCAAAGAGTCGGGCGGCGGAAGCGAAGCCGCCACCACGGTCACATCACTCGATGCCCGTCGCTCTCGACGCCGGCCTCCGACCTGGCTTCTCAATGCCGCAGCCGCCGTTGTCGTCGTTGGCGGCGTTGGCTTCGCTCTGACCCAACTGCCCGATGCCACAACCGAGGATGCCGCAGTAGAGACCGTCGACGACGCTGCGTTGGAAGCAGAAGCCGCTGATCTCAGCTCGGCCTCTGGCGCCAGCCAGGCTGACTCAGCCTCCAGCGAAGCAGCCGACGGAACGGCAACCCAGTTGGCCGATACCAACCCGGCGGGAGAACAGGCCGACCGTTCCGAGGATGCTGGCGATGACTCAGCGGACGCCGATGATGCTGAGGAGACCGGTGCCGATGAGGCCATGGCCGATGAATCTGCCGATGATACCGGGCAGGGTGAGAGTGAGAGCTTCGACGCTTCCGAGCCGGACCCAGCTCTGCCGATCTTCGAAGGCACAGAATCAGCTTCGGAGATCTTCGAAGCACTAGGCGGTCCGCAAGCAGTCGTCGACGGCGACATTGAGCTCTCTCCTCCTGATCAGACAACGTGCTTCGATCTCGTCGACAATCCGGGCCAGCCCGAGGGTTTCGTTTTCATCGCCTATGGGGAGACACTCGGTCTGCTTCTGGTCTTCGACGGGGACGAAGCAAAAACGCCTGTCCTCGTCGACGCGGCCTGTGTCCTACTCTCCGCTGACTGAATCGGTCCGGTCGGGCCCGCTACCGCTATCGAGTCTGCAGGTGAGGGGTAGGCGACGCTAGAGTCCTCATGATGTCCGACGACGCACCCGCCTCCACGACGAACGCTGGCGAAGATTGGCCAGTCAAAGCCACCCAAACGCTCGTGGGTTACGTCGACACCGTACGCACAGCAACCACCGGCAAGGCGCTGGTGGCGTCCCGGGCTCTTGTCTATTTCATGGCAATGGGCCTCATCGCCATCATGCTGCTCATTCTCGTCTTGGTTCTCCTGGTCCGACTGGTCATGAGCATCAGCGAGTCGATCCTGCCGTTCATCGACAACGGCGAAGTCTGGCTGACCTACCTCGTCCTCGGCGTGATCTTCTGGGCCGTCGGTGGCATTCTTTGGAAAAAAAAGGGCGCCTAGGCGGCCCACGGGAATCAAACGGGACGGACGCCCGTTTCGTTCAGCAGTCAAACACCTTTGCTTAGGGAGCACCTTGCATGTCCGACCTACACGACGTTCTCATTCTGGGAAGTGGCCCGGCTGGCCTGACCGCCGCCATCTACGCCGCCCGAGCGTCTCTTGATCCGCTGGTCATCGAGGGCGAACCGTCGTCAACCGGAGATCAACCGGGCGGACAGTTGATGCTCACCACCGATGTTGAGAACTTCCCCGGCTTCCCTGACGGCATCATGGGTCCAGAACTCATGATGCAATTTCGGAAGCAAGCCGAACGGTTCGGGGCCATCCTCAAGACCGAGAAGGCAACCAGAGTCGATCTGACTGAACAACCGTTCAGGGTGTGGATTGGCGACCCGGAGGCCGCCGAGCCGACCTATCGGGCCAAGACCATCATCGTGTCCACTGGTGCAACCGCGCTGATGCTCGATCAGCCGAACGAGCAACGCCTTCTCGGTCATGGTGTGTCGACCTGCGCTACCTGCGATGGCTTCTTCTTCCGCGACCACGACATTGCGGTGGTTGGCGGCGGCGATAGTGCTCTCGAGGAAGCCACCTTCCTCACCAAGTTCGCCAAAACGGTCACCATTATCCACCGACGGGACGAGCTTCGAGGCTCCAAGATCATGCAGGACCGGGCATTCGCCAACCCGAAAATCAAGTTCCTCTGGGATACCGAGGTCACCGATGTTCTCGGAGATCAGTCCGTCGAATCCCTTGCGCTTCGCAACAACAAGACCGACGAAACCTCCGAGCTTGCCGTCACCGGTCTCTTCGTTGCCATCGGCCATCGACCCAATACCGACTTGTTCCAAGGCCAACTGGCCATGAAGGACAACGGCTATCTGATCACCGAAGCTCCAAGCACTCGCACCAACGTGCCAGGCGTCTTCGCGTGCGGCGATGTGCAGGACGACACCTACCGACAGGCGATCTCGGCTGCCGGCTCCGGATGCTCCGCCGCCATCGACGCTGAGCGGTGGCTCGAGGCCAACGAATAATCGCTTCCCACCGACCGGTGGGAATTTCGGGGAACCGCTCCTGGTTCCCCTAGACAGAACACAGGAGGCAACACCCATGTCTGAAAACATCATCGATCTCACCGATGCGACGTTCGACGAAACCGTGAGCGGAACGGCCGAACCACTCGTGGTCGACTTTTGGGCCGAGTGGTGTGGTCCGTGCAAGATGATCGCACCCATCCTTGACGAGATCGCCGAAGAACAGGGCGACAGCATCAAGATCAGCAAGGTGAACGTTGACGAGAACCCGTCTATTGCTCAGCAGTACGGAATCATGAGTATCCCCACCATTCTGGTTTTCCGGGACGGCGAGCTCGACAAGCGAATTGTCGGCGCCAAGGGCAAGGCTCAACTCCTCGAGGAATTCGGCCTCTAGCCACCGACTGGCTCACACTACATCGGCCCCGGCCAAGCGCCGGAGCCGAAAATGCTTGCCCACGAGGACTAATCATCGATTAGTCCTCGTGTCGCGTCTGGGGCCTCAACCCGCGCCTTAACTCTCGCTTGAGAGTTCATCTTGCCCACATGGTTGTCCACAACCTGGGGATTATCAGGACGGCGGTGATCCGTCCTTGATCATGAGCTGGTAGATACGTTTCAGATCTTCCAGATCGGCAAAGTCTATGACCAGTCGACCCTTCGACTTGCCCAAGCCAACGTGCACCCGAGTGTCCAGGTGATTACCCAAGATCTCTTCCAACTCAATGAGTGCAGCCGGCCGGGTCGCCCCGACCTCACGGTTCCGCCGTTCGACTTCATCAGCCTCGGCGACCGTGGTCTCATCGGGCTCCTGCTCGGTCTGCTCGGCCCCGGACCGTGATCGAACCTCTTCTTCTGCCTGCCGAACATTGAGTCCCTGGTTGACGATCTTCGCCGCCAGAACCTCCTGGAAGGCCCTATCGGGACTACCCAGAATAGCCCGTGCATGGCCCGCCGAAAGCTCACCGCTCGCAACCATCCGCTGCACGGAGCCGGGAAGTTGGAAGAGTCGAAGCGTGTTGGCCACTGCCGAACGGGACTTGCCGACACGCTTGGCCACCCCATCTTGTGTGAGACCAAAGTCATCTATGAGTTGCTGAAAGGCAGCCGCTTCTTCGAGAGCGTTCAAGTCCTCGCGATGCAAGTTCTCGACGATGGCTTGCTCGAGAGACGACTGGTCGTCGACGTCACGAACCACTGCCGGGATACTGGGCAGGCCGGCTCGCCGGGCTGCTCGCCAGCGGCGTTCACCGGCAATGAGTTCATACTGGCCGTCTTCGAGCGCACGAACCAGGATCGGCTGGAGCACGCCGAGTTCCCGAATCGAGTCGGTCAATGCCACCAGCGCTTCTTCCTCGAAGCGAGTCCGGGGTTGATAGTTGTTGGCCAAGATGGCCGAGACCGGGACCTCGAGAAGATCCCCCGACGAGTCCGAACTCGCTTCCGATGGGATCAACGAGGTTAGTCCTCGTCCAAGTCCACTACGACGGTTCACCAGCTACCTCCTTGGCTAGATCTCGGTAGGCAATGGCGCCCCGAGATGAAGGATCGAACACCGTGATTGGTTGCCCAAAGCTTGGAGCCTCCGACAACCGAATATTTCGAGGAATGACCGCCCGACACACCTTTGACCCGAAGTGCTCACGAACTTCTCCCGCCACCTGGGCTGCCAGGTTCGTACGAGCGTCGTACATCACCAGCACAATCGCCGAGAGTTCCAACGACGCATTCAAATTGCGCTTCACCAGATCAACGTTGCGGAGAAGCTGACCTAGACCCTCGAGGGCGTAGTACTCGCATTGAATCGGCACCATCACTTCAGTGGCCGCAGCGAAGGCGTTGACTGTCAGCAAACCTAACGATGGCGGGCAGTCGATCAGTACCAGGTCGAAGTCATCGGCAACCGTAGCCAACGCATTCTTCAGCCGGAGTTCTCGACTGAAGGCCGGAACCAGTTCAATCTCGGCGCCGGCAAGATCGAGGTTGGCTGGAGCCACAAAGAGGTTTCGGACTTCTGCCGCTTCGATAGCTTCGTCGATAGGCACATCATGGAGCAGCACGTCATACATCGAGGCGTTGAGACTTCGTGGGTTGATGCCAAGTCCAGTCGACGCATTTCCCTGTGGATCCAGGTCGACGATGAGCACTCGGTGGCCGAGCTCCGCCGCTGCCGCCCCGAAGTTCACCGCAGTGGTGGTCTTCCCCACTCCGCCTTTTTGATTGGCTACCGCCATCACACGAGGTTTCGAATGGGTCACCGGGCGCGCCGCAGCTTGTTCGGGCTCAACAGCTTCTTCGGACTGAACAGGCGGCGTCGGCGGGGTGGCGTCAGCTTCCGACCCAGCCGAGTCGGGTGCTGCCTCTGTGGCCTGGGGTTGACTAGCCGTCAGCCGACCCGGCTGTCCAAACGTAGGCTTGCTCGGCTCCTCGGCCCGTTCCGCTAAGGCCCTGTGGCTCTCAGAGTCGGTCGAGCCCGAGGACGGAGTTGCCGTCCGAGGTGGCACTCCCGAGGTAGTGGACTGATTGCCGGGCGAATCCGACCCTTGCACTTCACCCTCTCGAGGAGTGGCGGGCGGCTTCGACAACTGCTCGGCCGAATCGGCAGGGCGCGGACGTTCGTCATCCTTGGCACCACTGGGATCCGTTGCGTCGGCTGGATCCACAGGATCTGATCCAAGAGTACTCACGGGCCTCTCCTTGGCAATGATCGTTTGTTGGCTCCGATTCAACTCCGCCATGTTTCACGTGAAACACATGCCTTGGCCCTCTCGGGCCACGCGCAGGGTCATCGGACGCACCTTGTGTTCGTACGGTAGTCGACCAACTTCGACTTAGGGCGCCAAGGTCGACTGAATTTCACAACGGCTTTGAGCCGAGCACGCCCGTTGGTTCCCATCGACGGCGTCAGCTTGCACCTCTTGGACTCACAACCAACGCATACGACGTGTCGGCCAGGCCGATGTCCCCCGTTCAGAATCGCTTGGAGGATCTTCTCACCCGGCACTTCGATTCGATGCCGCGCTCGGGACTTCGTGACGTCTGACAGAACCATCCTTTCGGAGATGATCGCCGGGTGGTTGACGACAGCCTCGCGCTTAGCGGTCAGGCAGATGAAGATGCGACGGGAGGCATCGACCAGACACGAACGAGGCAGTCCTCGGGAACGGCGGTTTCTCGAGCGTACGGAGACGACCGTTAGGTGCGCACCAGATGTTTCACGTGAAACATCGAGGGGTTACAGTTCGAACAGGGGTTGCCGTCGTTGCTGCTTGATCGGACGAGGGTAGGTGGCCGGATACTCGCCCTCAAGTTCGAAGGAAACGACGCCCTCGAAGGTTTCATCGACGGTAAGGCCAACGTCGGCCAGTACCGCCTGCGGCCATGGTCGACGTTGGGGCGGTTCGCTGATAACCAGACGGCCCTTCGGTTGCAAAAACCCGGCACCGCACTCAACGGTCTGTGCGGGCGGACCGAATCCTCGGCACGTGACCACGCCGAATGATCCTCGAAGGCGCTCGTCTTGGCCGGCCAGTTCGGCCCGGGCGTGCTCTACGGAAACTCGGTCAGAGAGTTCGAGCTCGATGATGGCCCAGGTAAGAAAGGCACACCGTTTGGCCGATGCGTCGAGGAGAACGCCCTCGAGCCCGGGCCGGGCCAGCAACACCGGGAGACCGGGAAGACCGGCCCCAGATCCAAGGTCGAGGAGACGACCGGTCGGAGGCACGGCCTCAACGAAACGGTCGGCGTGGTCAGTGTGAGCGCGAAGCGGGCCCGGTCCGAGGAAACCCACGGCCCGGGCCCGTTCAAGGACCTCCAACAACGCTTGCTCAGTCGTCAGCGACAGTCTCCGCAACGTCATCGTCAGACTCGACCTCTGGATCGGAAGCCGGAGCCGTTACCTCAGGCACGACAACGACCCGCCGATTGGGATCGTTGCCGGCGGAGCGTGTGCCAACGCCGTCGACCTCGTTCAGCGTGTCGTGCACGACCTTGCGGTCGGCGGAATTCATCGGCTCAAGAACCACCTCGACCTGCTCGTCTTTCGCTCGATCGGCTGCCTTGAGGGCGAAGCCGGCGAGGGCCGTCTTGCGAGCCTCTCGATAGCCGCCGACATCGACCTTGATGCGAGTTGATGAAGGAGTCGCACGCTGAGCGGTAACTCGAGTGAGTTCTTGGATGGCATCGAGGGTACGGGCCTTTGGACCAAGCAACAGACCATGCTTGCCCTGAATGTGGGCCGTCATGTACTCATTTTCAATCTCGATCTCGACAGTGGTGTCGATGCCGAACGCCGAAGTAAGCCCGGTTAGGAACTCCTCGACACACGCTTGAACATCTTCCATGGGGGAATCCTCTACCTTCGGCCTGTCGGCACGGGGGCGACCACCGCGGCCACCTCGATTGTTGTTTGAGTCATTTCGGTTGTTGTCTTTACCGGCACCACTTTGCTTGTCACCGGATTGGGCGCGGTGGCCGTCGGCCCCCGACCCGCCTCCGGCAGCGGCCCCCTCTGACCGCTGTCCGCTCCCGCCTTTCGACCGGCCGCCACCCTTGGGCTTGCGCTTTCGATCGCGACGGTCGTCTTTCGCTCGAGGAGTCTTCGGAACCACCCGGGCACGAACTCGTGCTGCGCCTCGGGTGCGGCCGAAAAGACCCTGACGAGGCTCCTCGACAACCTCGAACTCAGCTTCGCCTTCATCGACACCGAGATTGTCGAGTGCCAGATCCTTGGCCTCTTCGATGCTCTTACCGGTCGTCTCTATCCACTCCATGGTTACCTTTTCTTCTTCCTGCTCGGCCCGGACTTCGTTCCCTTCGGAGTCACTCGACTCGAAGTTGGCTCGTCCTTGGCCTTGCCAGCCGACTTGGACTTGGCACGTTGTTGTTGGCGCCGCTGTTCCCAGCGGGCATTGCGATCGAGATCGGCGGTGGCACCGGCCTTGTCGGTGTTGTCGTCGCTCTCGGTGTCTCGTTGACCATTCTTGTTGTTCTTCTTGGATTTTCCGTTCGACGACGAACCGTTCGTGCTGCTGTTGGATTTGGCATCAGCGCTGTTGTTGTTCTTCTTCTTGTCGCTGTCGTTGCTGCCTTTGCTGTCGGATGCGTCGTCGCTCTCCGAGGTCTTCTTGCGAGCATCGGCGCTCTTCTTGGCCTCGGCTTCGATGACGGGAGCTTCCTTGCCGTAGATCTGGTGCGTGATGTAGCTCTGCTGGCCGATGCGGAACAAGTTCGAGGTCGCCCAGTACAGAACCAGGCCAGCCGGGAACAGGAACGACCACACACCGGACATCAGCGGCAGCACTTTCAGCAACATCTGCTGCTGCTGCATCATCGGTGACACTTCAGCGTTGTCATCGGTCGTGCGTCGGGCCGAGACCTGCCGCTGCTGGTAGTAGCTCGAGCCGACAACGAAGACGATAAGCACGACGTAGGGAAGCGCCCGCAGGAAGTCGGCCTGAAGAACATCCAGTGCTCGTTCGGCTAGGTCGAAGGGTCCGAACTTCATGCTCGTGTCGGATCGAAGATCCTGATAGAGCACGCTGTCCTGCGACAGATACTGCGGGTCAAAGAAACGGCCGTCTTCGGTTTCTAGGCCTTTGGCTTCCCGAATGCGATTGGCCAGGGCAAAGAACGGTCGATCCTCAATCCGTCGGGTTAGTCCCTGGAGAATCCGAAAGAGAACGAGGAAAACGGGAAGCTGCGCCAGCATCGGAAGACAGCCGCCGACAGGGGAGATGCCGTTCTCTGAATAGAGCTTCATCACCTCGGCGTTGAGGGTGGCCCGATCTTCGCCCTTCATCTCTTTTTGGAGACGCCGCAGCTCCGGTTGAATCTGCTGCATTTTGATCGTGCTGCGAGTGGCCTTGAGGGTGAGCGGCATGAGCAGCACCATCACAACCAGTGTCAACATCATGATTGCGAGGCCGTAATTGCCGCCAACGACTGGCAGGGCATACAGAAAGGCCAGAATGCGGGCGACGAAGTCGATCAGTCCATTAAAAATTGCCATTTACGTCTCCGGTTCGGGTACGGGATCAATCCCGTAGGAGCCAAGGGGATGACAGCGTCCGACCCGCTTGATGGCCAACCAGGTGCCACTCGCAGCACCATGGCCCTCGATGGCCTCAACCGCATACTGGGAACAGGTCGGTAGGTAACGGCACCGAGGCGTACGGGCCACGGCCGTACCCTGGTACATGCGAAGACACCACAACAAGGCCGAGGTCATTGCTGGTCCTTCATGAGCGGTGGTCCTCAATAGAACGAACGACCCTCGCCAAACGGGTCTCTATCTCACTAAAAGTGAGATCAAGCACTGTGGGTGAGCAAACGAACAGGTAGTCGCCGGGTGTGAGCGACTGTTGACGGGACAGGCCGACGAACGCTTCTCGAAGGCGCCGACGGGCCCGGTTCCGCTGAACGGCTCCTCCGAAGGCGCGACCGTGAGCGAAGGCCACTCGAAGGCAGCCTTCGTTTGGGCGGAAGATCAACCGCACCGGACCGTCACCGAAACGCTTTCCCTGTGACCGCAAGGCCCGAAATGACGATCTGCCGACAAGCGACGAGACCGTCAGGGTCACGCACTCAGCTTGTGTCGACCCTTAAGACGTCGCGATCGGAGCACGGCCCGACCACCGCGTGTGGCCTTCCTGGCGCGGAAGCCATGCTTGCGTGCTCGCTTGAGGTTGTTTGGTTGGAACGTACGCTTCGGCACTCGAAGTTCTCCTTCAAATCCCCGGACCGTGATGTCGCTTCGACCGAGGGAACGATGGGCCCGATCGCCGAACCGGCAATCGACCAGAGCGACAAGACCGGTCAACTGTCTCGGTGTTGGAGACAGTCACGAGCCCAGGCGGCGACTACGGCGATCGGCTAAATCGCGTTGAAGTCAGGCTAGATGGGCCCGGAGCTACCGACAACGCGCGTTTTCCACAGGCGAGGTGTGACCCCCGTTCCACCGCTGCTACGGTCCACAAACCCGAAGATCGAGTGTGATCGGAGCGTTGGTGGCAGGAGCGGAACAAGTATGGCTGGACGCATCAGACCTGCTCCGAAGCCAGATTTCCGATGGCGTCTGGCAGAGCACTTTTGCACAGGTCGCTCCGCTCCAGGTCAGCGAAGATCGCCTTGTTCTCTCCGTACCAAACCTGTACATCCTTGAAAAGCTCGACGGCCGGTACCGTCCGCTGGTCGAAGACGCAGTCGCTGAGGCCGCCGGACATCAACTGGTCATCGAGCTCGACACCTCCCCGGACGGCTTGTTCAGCCAAACCGAGGACGGCGCCGAAGAACTCAACGCCGAGGCACTCCCCCCTGACACCATCGATCTCACGAAACCCAGAACGTCGGGCCTGACATCAACGTCGCCGTCTCTATCACTTGATGCCTCGCAGCGGTACAACTTCGACGGGTTCGTTATCGGACCGTCCAACCGCTTCGCCCACGCTGCTGCTCTCTCGGTCGCCGAACGACCGGGTGGAAGCTACAACCCGCTGTTCATCTACGGCAGCGCCGGGCTGGGAAAGACCCACCTTCTCAAGGCCATTCAGTCCTACGTCACCGACGTGTACCCCCGGATGAAGGTCCTGTACGTCTCAACCGAGACGTTTCTGAACGAGTTCGTTGAATCCATCAGAAACTCGGCGGCGGCCGACTTCAAGCGTCGATACCGCGAGATCGATGTCCTCCTCGTCGACGACATTCAGTTCATCGCTGGAAAAGACGGCCTTCAGGAAGAGTTCTTTCACACCTTCAACGACCTGTACGGCAGCAACCGACAGGTTGTGCTGTCCTCCGACCGGCCGCCCGATGCCATTCCCACCCTCGAGGACCGCCTGCGAAGCCGGTTCATGATGGGCCTCCTCACCGACATTCAGCCACCCGATGTCGAGACCCGAATGGCCATTCTCAGCAAAAAGGCCGACCGCGACGGCTACTTCCTCCCCAATGAGGTAAGCGAGTTCATCGCCACCAACATCACGACCAATATTCGCGAGCTCGAAGGCGCGCTGAACAAAGTCACTGCGTTCGCCAACCTCAATCGCGAACCGATGACTCACGATCTGGCAGAGCGGATCCTTCGAGACTTCATTGCCGACCGGCAACCACGACCAATCAACGTCACCATGATCCTCGAGGCAACGTCTGAACAATTCGGGTTCACCATCGAAGAGCTCATCGGCCGATCCCGTCGTCGCCCCCTGGTCATCGCCAGGCAGATGGCCATGCACATCACCCGAGAGCTCACCGACCTCAGCTATCCATTGATCGCCCGAGAGTTCGGTGGACGGGACCACACAACGGTCATGCATGCCTGCGACAAGATCGGCGCACTCATGAAGGAGCGCTCCCAAATCTACGACCATGTGACAGAGCTGGAGAAGACCGTGCGCCAGCGCTCGAAGGCTGGCGACGGATGACGGTCAATCTGTTGACAGCTTGGTGGACAACGTCCCTTTCGCGGGGGACAACGGGGTGGACAGGA
>CALHBU010000288.1 GCA_937930655.1 uncultured Acidimicrobiales bacterium
CTGCTGGAAAAAGGCTACCGCGTTCGCGTGCTTGACCTGGCGTTGTTCATGGACCTGGCATCGCGGGCCGGACAATCGGGTGTGCAGGAGTGGTTGAGCTTCTACCTGAAGGCGCCGCAGGGTCGGGGCGATGCCGTGCCGGAGCAAGATCTGTTCATTCAGCAGACCAAGATGAAGAACACCCTGCGGGAATGGATGGGCGAAGAACCCGTGACCCACAGCGAAGCTGGTTGAGGGAGCGAAGCTGGTTGAGGGAGCGAAGCTGGTTGAGGGAGCGAAGCTGGTTGAGGGAGCGAAGCTGGCTAGTTGCAGGGGAGCGTGACTAAGGTCACATTTCGCCCCAGGAGTAGTGCCCGCATTGTCCATGCCAGTTGGCCCATTGGTAGATCCCGTTCACCGGCAGCGCCGGCGAACGTGGCTGCTTGTTCCCAGCTTTGTCCTGGGTCCCGAGACGTGGCGCGGGGTGGATGAAGTCATGACCCTGTTGGGGCAGGAGTGCATTGTTCCGCCTTCGATCAACTCCACGACGGCCGACGACCGATTCGTTGAGCCGTGGGTCGACGCCGTGGTCGAGTCGGTGCCGTCGGACCTGATGGGCGAGGTGGTGGTCGTTGGTCATTCGGCGGCGTGCCCTCGATTGCCGCTGGTGGCCCACCGCCTCATTGAAGCTGGCCACGAGGTGGTGTCGGTGATCCTGGTTAACGGTCGCTTTCCGGCCGAGGACGGCATGTCGCCGGTCGAGGCCGACCGGCCGCTGGCCGACATGTTGGACAGCATCGTTCGACCCGACGACTACCTGCCTCCCTGGTATCTCTGGTGGGGCGGCATGGTTTCCGACATGTTGCCTGATGAAGAGGTCCGGGCCCGGGTGTTCGGCGAAGCCAAACCAACTCCGAGGGCCCTCTTCGACGAGCCCATCTCGGTACCAAACCTTCCCGATTCTGTGGAGATGGCGTTCCTGGCCACCGGCGACATGTATGCCATGGGCTACGAACGGGCCCAGGAGGAGGGTTGGCACGTGGCTCGACTCGACGGCGAGCACCTCCACCTGGTGGTCGACCCGGTCACCGTGGCCGGCACGCTCCTGTCGTTGGTGGGGCGGCCGAAGAACGTTCGCTGAGCCCGTAGCCTCAGGGTGGTGACCACGCCGCAGACATCCGAGACCTGGTGGCAGGAGCACGTCGGATACCTGCTGGATCAGTCCGGTGAGGTACCGGACGGCGGTTCTGATGAGGGTGACGAGACCGGCGCCGTTCCCGGTGACCGACCTGACCTTGTCGGCGACGTGGGTGCGGTGGCGGTGGCGCTGGCCCAGCTGCTCGGACGCCTTCATCAACTGCCGACTAACGACGTTCCGTTTGGCGGCGACTGGGAGACAGTAAGTGCAAGGGTGCAGGCGGGTGGTGTGGATGCTGCCGGATTGCCCGAGCCGTATTGCCGCTATGACACCGAACGGCTGACCGAGTTGTGGATCGAGAGCCGTCCGGCCAACGACGAGCTGGTGGTGTGTCACGGCAGCCCCGAGCTGTCGACCATGAGATTCATCGAGGGCAGGTTGGTGGGCATCGAGCCACCCGATCGGTTGTGCCTGGCTGACCGGCACCTTGATCTGGCGATTGCCCAACAGAGCCTCAGCAAACATCTTGGTCCCGAGTCGGTGTTCGTGTTCTACGACGCCTACCCGGTGCAGCCCGACCTGGTCCGCCTTGATCACTACGTGCTGGCCAGCCTGCTCGGAGGTTGACGAACTGTGCGTCCGCCTCTGGTGATCATCGGGCCAACGGCCTCGGGAAAATCGGCGTTGGCGCTGGACCTGGCCGAACGGGCCATCGCCGTCGGCGTCCCAACCGAAATCGTTTCGGCCGATGCCATGGCCGTGTATCGGGGCATGGACATCGGGACGGCGAAGCCAAGTGTCGCCGAGCAAGCCCGGGTGCCGCATCACCTGGTTGACGTTGTTGGGCCAGAGTTCGACTTCACCGTTTCGGAGTTCTCCCACCGGGTGACCGAGGTACTGGCTGATCTGGATCAGCGCGGTGTCACCCCCATTCTGGTGGGCGGCACCGGGCTCTACGTGCGCTCGGTTGTCGACGACTTCGTTATCCCCGATCAGTTTCCCGAGGTCCGGGCAAGGCTCGAGACCGAAGAAGACACAACGGTGTTGCATCGCCGGTTGCGCGAACTGGACGAGGTAGCAGCGGCCAAGATGGAACCCAACAATCGGCGCCGGGTGGTCCGTGCGTTGGAGGTGACCATTGGTTCCGGTCAACCGTTCTCGTCGTTCGGTCCCGGTGTCGATGCCTACGGGCCGACTCGGTTTCGACAGGCCGGCCTGGTCATTGATCGGGCTGTTCTCGATAAGCGAATCAGCGAACGCTACGACCGGCAGATGGCCGACGGATTCCTCGACGAGGTCCGAGCGTTGGCCGCCGGGGAGCTGTCCCGCACTGCTCGCCAGGCGCTCGGCTACAAGGAGCTGCTGGACCACCTCGGAGGTGGTGTCGACCTGGAGGAGGCACTGGCCCTCGCCAACCAACGAACCCGACGGTTTGCCCGGCGCCAGGAACGCTGGTTCCGTCGAGATCCGAGAATTGACTGGTTCGAGGCCGAGGACGACGACCTGGTCGATCAGATTGAATCGTGGTGGTGTGCGTCTCCAACAGATGGCGACGGCAAACTTGACCCATGACCGACATTTTCGAGCTCTCCGACCGGGCGGTCAGCACGCTTGCCGTCTTGGACCCCATGGTGGCCACATCGGTGGGAATCGGCGGTCAGGATCACCGATGGACCGACCTATCGCCCGAGGGCGTGACCGCGCTCCGCTCCTTTTGGTCCGAGACCAAGGACGCGGCCGAGCAATGTGATCGACCGGGGCGGCGAGAGGACGTGGCGGCCCGAGTCCTCATCGAGGAATGCAATCTGACCCTGGCCGCCATCGACTCCGGTCAGCATCGTCGTGATGTCAACAACATCGTTTCGCCGTGGCAGAACATCCGCACCATTTTCGCCTCGGCTCCGATGGACTCGGTTGAGGCATGGACCAACGTGATCGTTCGGCTCGAAACCATCGACCAACCACTGGCGGGCTACCGGGCGTCGTTGGAGGAGGGTCAGGCCCTCGGCGAGGTCGCATCGAGGCGGCAGATCGAGGCGGCCATCGAGCAGGGCCGGCAGGCCGCGGGCCCCGACTCGTCCTTCGAGGCGCTTCTCGAGCCATTCGACCAGCTGGCCGAGACCGACGTTGCCCTTGTTGACCTTCGGCCTCGGTTGCGGGCCGCCATCGACAACGCCAAGGCTCGCTACGGGGCCATGACCGACTGGTTCGAGACCGAGCAACTGCCCGCCGCTCCAGTGGCCGACGGTGTTGGCGAGGAGCGCTATGTGCAGTCGGCCCAACGGTTCCTCGGCGAAAGTGTCGATCCTCAGCAGTTGTACAGCTGGGGTTGGTCGGAGATTGAACGGCTCACCAGCGAGGTAGCGGCGGCGTGCGCCCGGATCGATCCCGAACGCACGGTCGACGAGGTGATGGACCTTCTCGTCACCGACCCCGAGCGTGCTGCACCCGACGTCACGTCGTTCCTTGCCGTGATGCAGTCACGTCAGGAACAGGCGTTGTCGCAACTCAACGGCAGCCATTTCGATGTCGACGAGCGAATCCGAACCATCGAGGTCACAACTGCTCCGGCTGGTGGCGCCTCTGCTCCCTATTACACCGGCCCATCCGAGGACTTCTCTCGTCCTGGTCGGGTTTGGTACCCGGTCGACGACCGCACCACGTTTCCACTGTGGGAGGAAGTCACCACCGCCTATCACGAGGGTTTTCCCGGACATCATCTCCAGGTCGGGTGGCAGGTGGCGATGGGGGAGGAGCTGTCCCGCTTCCATCGCACCATGGTCTGGTACCCCGGATCGGGCGAGGGCTGGGCACTGTACGCCGAGCGGCTCATGGGAGAGCTCGGGTATCTGGAAAAGCCTGACTACGAAATCGGTCTGCTCATGTCGCAGATGTTTCGGTCCTGTCGGATCGTCATCGATATCGGGTGTCACCTCGGACTCACCATTCCAGCCGACGCCGGTTTCCATCCCGGAGAGCAATGGAACTTCGAGTTGGCGGTCGAGATGCTTCGGTCGATGGCCCACCTTCCCGAGCCCATGGCCGTCTCCGAGGCCACCCGCTATCTCGGTTGGCCCGGGCAGGCCATCAGCTACAAGGTGGGGGAACAAGCGATCATCGACCTGCGCACCGAGTGGCAGGCGGCCGGCCATACCGACCTCAAGCAGTTCCACGCCGAGCTTCTGTCGGTGGGTTCTGTTGGTCTCGACCTCATGCGCGATTTGGTGAGGCCCTGAAACTCCATCGTGGTTTCTCCCGTTTGATGCGACAATGAGCGGGTGGCTGTGGCGATTGAGCTGACCAAACATGAAGGGCTCGGCAATGACTTCCTCATTGCCATTGACCCGGCACGTCCTCTTACTGATGCTGACGCAGTCTCCTGGTGCGACCGGCGACGGGGGATCGGAGCTGACGGCCTGATTGAACTACGCACCCAGTCCGACGATGCGCCGACGATCATGACCCTGTTCAATGCCGATGGCAGTCGAGCCGAGATCTCGGGGAACGGTGTGCGCTGCGCCGGCCAGGCCCTGGTGCGGAGGCATGGTCTCACCGGCGCCCAGGTCATCGATATCGCCACCGATGCCGGACAACGACGCCTCGAAGTCGACGCTTCCGATCACCGTCAGATTGCCGTTCGGGTCGATATGGGTGCTGCCAAGCCGGGTCCGCCCGACTTTGATCGGTGGTCTGATCTGGGTGTGGTGCTGCGCCGCCAACTGGGCATCGACATGGGCAATCCCCATCTTGTTGGATTGGTTGACGATCCTGACGCCCACGACATTGCGACCGTCGGTTCGGCGGTAGAAGCCGACTATCCAAACGGGCTCAATGTTCATCTCATAGCGGTAGCCGACGCGGTCGCCGGCGAGATGGCGAGCATCGAGCTGCGGGTCTGGGAGCGGGGGGCCGGCGTCACCGAGGCCTGCGGCTCCGGTGCGTGCGCGGCCGGCTATGCCGCTACCTCCTGGGGTCTGGCAACCGGACCGGTGCAGGTCAACATGCCGGGCGGAGCGGCCGTGGTCGAGGTGGCCGACGACACCATCTTCCTCACCGGGCCCGCAACCTATGTGGCCGCCGTTACGGTCGAGGACTGAATGGGTGACACTCCCCGCCGAGGCACACCGCTCGACCTCGGCCCCGATGAGCTCGAAGGAACGTTCGATCCCGTCGAAGCAGCGGGCGCCTCCGACGACTCCCACCGCGGCGCCTTCGGCGATTACGGCGGCGAGCTTGGCACCGGGTTTCTCGACCGCAGCTTCCGGGAGCGGATTGTCCTGGTCGGTATGACCGGCGATGGCGAAACGCTGGCCGACACCGAAGCATCTCTCGACGAGCTTGAGCTCCTGGTCGACACCGCCGGTGCCGATGCCCTGGACCGCATCATCCAAAAACGTGATCGGCCCGATCCAGCCACCTTCGTTGGCCGGGGAAAGGTCGACGAGATTCTCGAAAGCGCCCTGGCGCTCGACGCCGACACCGTGGTGTTTGATGTCGAGCTCACGCCGGCTCAACAGTTCAACCTCGAACGTATTCTCGAACGGACGGCGCTGGATCGAACCGCGGTGATTCTCGACATCTTCGCCCAGCACGCCACCTCGGTGGAGGGTAAGACCCAGGTCGAGCTGGCCCAGTTGCGCTATCGCCTGCCCCGGCTGCGAGGCAAGAAGAACTTCAGCCAGCAGGGTGGCGGAATCGGCACCAGGGGCCCGGGCGAAACCCAGCTCGAGGTCGACCGTCGTCGTCTGGTGCGGCGAATGCATAAGTTGGAAAGAGACCTTCGGGGCATTTCCGATCGCCGTCTGAACCAACGTAAGGCCCGGCGGCGTTCGCCCCACCGCACGGTGTCGATCGTTGGCTACACCAACGCCGGAAAATCATCGCTGCTCAACCAGCTGGCCGGTTCCAACGTCAAGGCCGAGAACCGGCTGTTTGCCACCGTCGACCCGACAACGAGGAAGACCAAGCTCCCCGGCGGCGAGACCATCCTGCTCACCGACACCGTTGGCTTCGTCAAGAAGCTGCCCCATCAGCTGGTCGAGGCCTTTCAGTCAACCCTCGAGGTGGCGGCCGAAGTCGACCTCTTGGTGCATGTTGTGGACGGTGCCGGGCCCGACCCCGACGGCCATATTGTGGCGGTACGAGAAGTGCTCAATGGCATCGGGGCCAATGAGGTGCAGGAGCTGCTGGTCTTCAATAAGAGCGATCTCAGCCCCGAAGTGAAGCGGCTGGTCGATCTCTATCCCGGTTCGGTCGGAGTGTCAGCCACCACCGGCGAAGGCGTCGATGATGTTCTACAGGCCATCGGCGACGAGTTACGGGCCATGTCGACCATTTACGAGCTGTATGTCCCGTGGGCCCGCGGTGACATGCTGGCCGCCGTCCATCGGGAGGGCGAGGTCTTGGTGGAGACCACCGAGGACGAAGGCATGCGCATCCAAGCCCGGCTGGAAGAAGCATCGGCCAGCCGTCTGTCGGAGTTCGTGGTCGGATCGACCAGCGGTGCCGACACACTGGGTATCGACAACCCTCGACGGAAGCGTCCCGACAAGAGCCAAGGCGGCCGCTACAGCTGATGACCACTGGATTTCAACCACCGCCCTATCCCTACGATCGCCTCAACGAGGCGGTTGCCATTGCCGAGGCGTTCGACGGCGGAGCCGTCGACCTTTCGGTCGGCACGCCGTTCGATCCACCGGCCCCGGCCGTCATTGAAGCGTTGGCCACCTCCGGTGCCGAACGGGGCTATCCGCCGTCCATTGGCACCCCGGCGTTTCGTTCGGCTGCTGCCACCTGGTTGAACAGCCTGACCGGCACCGATCTGGACGAGACTCAGATCCGAGCAACTATCGGCTCGAAGGAGTTCGTGGCCGGGCTCCCTCAGTGGCTGCGGCTCCGCACTCCCGACCGCGACACCATCCTCTACCCGGCTATCAGCTATCCCAGCTACGCCATGGGAGCCACCCTCGGTGGCTGTCGAGCAGTCCCTGTTCCCGTCGATGAGAACTGGCGCATCGATCTCAGCGCCATAGATCCCGCTGATGCGGAGCGGGCGCTGTGTCTCTGGGTCAACACGCCGGGCAATCCGGCCGGTGGACTCGACGATCTCGAGGCCGCAGCCGCCTGGGGAGTGGCCACCAAGGTTCCCGTCTTCTCCGACGAGTGCTACATCGAATTCACCTGGAATGGCCCGCCACGTTCGATTCTTCAGCATGGCATCGATGGCCTGGTGGCCGTCCACTCGCTGTCCAAGCGGTCGAATCTGGCTGGTGCTCGCACCGGCTTCTATGCCGGCGACGCCGAACTCATCCACTATTTGGGCGAAGTGCGAAAACATGCCGGATTCATGGTGCCCGGCCCGGTCCAAGCTGCGGCCGTTGCCGCCTTCGCCGACCAGAGCCATGTCGAGGTCCAGAAGGAGCGATACCGGAGTCGGCTGGCGACAGCCCAGCGGATGATGCAGGCCCTCGGGGTCGACGTCGAGCTCCCGGGCGGTGGTTTCTACCTATGGGTGCCGGCGCCCGATGGTGATGCCTGGGCGTTCACCGAGCGATTGGCCAAAGAGGCCGGTGTTGTGGTGAGCCCCGGTGAGTTCTATGGCGAGCAGGGCCGTCACCATGTTCGGGTGGCGGTGGTGCAGCCTGACGATCGGGTGGCGCTGGCCGCTAGTCGACTGGGCCTCGACGTCTGACTCTCGCGTCTAGGAACCGGTCAACCTGATGATGTCGTCGTTGCCTCGACTGGTGGTGACGTAGATGGCGCCATCGGCCCCCTGCTGCACGGCCCGGAGCCGGCCGAATTCGCCGTCCAGGATGGTTTCCTGCCCCAGGTAGGCCCCCTCGGGGCTGAAGAAGAGCAGTCGTAGTGTCTGGTTCTTCAGGGCGGCAACGGCCAATCCCCCGTTCCAGGAACCCCAGGATGGATGGTCGAACCATTCGCCGCCGGACAGCGCCAGTGTTGGTGATCCGGTCGACCAGGCCGCTCCGAAGGCGTTGGGCAGCGACAGGTTGGTCATCGACACCGATTCGTTGTAGCCCGGCACCGGATTCCAGCCTCCGTTGCCCCCGGCCGGCAACAGGCTGACTTCGTCATCGCGGGTCGGGCCGTGCTCGACCGACCACATCTGCTCGGTTCCCGGTCGAGCCGCCAGGCCCTGCACATTGCGGTGGCCGTAGGTGAAGATGAGTTGTGTGGTGGGATTGGCCGAGCTGATGAACGGGTTGTCGGGGGCTGGTTGGCCATCGGCCGCATCGACCCGTAGCACCTTGCCGCCGAGCGAGGTGAGGTCCTGCGGGGTTGAGCCAATCGCCGAGTCTCCCGTGCCGATCCACAGATAGCCATCAGCTCCGAACTCCAGTTGGCAGCCACCGTGGCGGCCGCTGGTGATGGGTATGCCGATGACCAGCGGGCCCTCCAGCGTGGCGGTTGTCATCGCCTCGTCCAGTGTCCAGGCCACCACTCGAACATCCCGGGGGCTGGCGTGCCCTTGGCAGGTGTAGAACCGGCGGTTGGAAGTGAAGCCGGGGTCGATGGCTAGTCCCATGAGGCCGGTCTCGCCGCGGGCGAAGACTTCGGCGAGCGGGGCGTTCAGCACCCTTGTTTCGCCGGTGGTCGTAACGATGCTCAGCCGTCCCAGCCGTTCGGTGAAGATCACCGTCCCGTCGGGAAGGGTCTCGACATCCCAGGGCACCGAAAGATCGCTGGCGATGACTTCGGTAGTCAGGCTGGGCCGGCGGGGGAAACGATCCAGGTACTCCGGTGCGCCCATGACCGACTCGATCACACCGCTAATGCTTGCGCCCTCTTCGATCTGGTTGCTCCAAAAGGCAAGGCCCTGGGAGTCCGGCGTGCGTTGGAGCAGACCAAGGAAGACCAGGGTGGTGGTCACGTCACCTCGTCGGAGGGCCTGATGCTCTGGACTCTCCGAGACGGTGGCGACAAAGCTGGCCAGGGTGTGGCGGCCGGCCTCGATTTCTCCGATCCAGAACACCAGGCCGCTTGGATCCGGGGTGCGTCCCAACGACCGGCCATAGACGGCGGCCACGATCTCCTCTGTCGAGCCGGCGGCGCTCAACTCCTGGAACTCGGCGGCTGCCAGCATTTGGTCGGCCATGCTGGTCAGGCTCTGGCCACCCTGACGACGTCCCACCCAGAACCGGAGGCCACCCAGATCGGGCTGGCGATCGAAGATCGACCAGTAGAGGCGAACGACTGGCGCTGTTGTTCCTGCGAACTCGGGGGACAGCAGGAGGTCCTCGACCAGATCGGCCGGTGGTTGACCGGCCCGAAGCTGATCGGCCCAGAAGGCCAAGCCAGCCGGGTCGGCCGGTCGAGAGAGGAAGTCATGAAAGACCTGGTCGACGAACATCTCCTCGGTTGGGAAACGGCCATCGAGGACATCGGCCTCGGCCGGCCCCGGAGCGGAGAGAAGTCCTCCGACCAGTAGCAAAGGGAGCAGCAGTGCGGAAAGCAGCTTCGTTTTGCCCACGAGGCAGAAGGTTAGGTCTCGGGGGCGCTCTTGTAGCCTCGGGTCAATGATCGATCTGCTGGCTGCCACCGCCGACCTGGTCAACCGCCCCTCGGTGTCGTTCGAAGAGGGCCCCTTTGTCGACTGGCTCGAACAGGAGCTGGCCGGGTTGAACCATCTGGAGACCACGCGCATCGGCGACAACCTGGTGGCTCGCACATCCCTGGGACGGGACCAGCGACTGCTTTTGGTTGGCCACACCGACACCGTGCCGGTCAACGACAATGGCCAGGCTCGAATTGAGGGCGACACCCTGTGGGGGGTGGGGTCAGCCGACATGAAAGGCGGCCTGGCCTGCTTTCTCGACGTTGCCCGCTCGGTGCCCGAGCCCCGTGTCGATCTGACGTTCGTGTTCTACGCCAGAGAAGAGGTCGGCCAGGAACACAACGGCCTGGCCGAAATCCACCGAAGTGACCCGTCTCTGCTCGAAGGAGATTGTGCGTTGCTGGGCGAACCCACCGATGGAGCCATCGAAGCCGGTTGCCAAGGGGCGATGCGGTTCGAGGTCACCCTGGCTGGCGCCCGGGCCCACACCGCCCGACCGTGGATGGGCCGCAACGCCATCCATCGACTGGCCCCAATCCTGGCTGATCTAGCGGCCTACGAAGCCCGCACGCCAACCATCGACGGCTGCACCTACCGGGAGTCCCTCCAGGCCGTCCATGTCGAGGGTGGCGTGTCGGGCAACGTTGTGCCCGATCAGGCGGTGCTGCGGATCCACCATCGGTACGCGCCCGATCGAACACCGGCCCAGGCCGAAGCGTTTGTACGCGACCTGCTGGCCCCTCACACCGACGCTGATGACAGCATCGAAATTGTGGACCATTCCGCCGCCTGTGCTCCCTCGCTGACTCACCCGCTACTTCGAGAGCTCATCGAGGCCAACAGCCTCGAAGTATCAGCCAAGCTGGGTTGGACCGATGTGGCCCGCTTCGCCGAGTTCGGTATTCCCGCCACCAACTTCGGGTCGGGCGACGCCACCGTCGCTCACACCCAGGACGAGCACCTTCACCGAGATTCGATCGAGCGGACCCACCGGGCCCTCATGAATCTGGTGTCGTGAACTCAGGCCCGCCGCCTTCGGCCGCCTGACTCAGGCGACGTCGGTCAGTACCACTCGCTGTACTTCGGTGAGGTCGATCTCGATCTCGTGAAGCTTGTAGACGTGGGCGGTCTGCACCTCGTGCTCGTTGTAGAGCGTTTCGACGTAACGGGCGGCCTGTTCGACATCCATGGTCGACTGGACCAGTCGGTTCCCGTCCCTGTCGATGTAGATGATGACGCAGGGTTCATCGGGCCGTGAGGTGGCTTGGGTGTGCTCGTCCATCGCACCAGTGTTGCTGGTTGGATTGCGCCGAGAGTGGATACTTCACCACCTTCGGTCACCCGAGGTCACTCGATGGTGATCAGCGGCGACGGGCTGTTCTCGAGCAGGCTGATGAGGCCTTGGGCTGGTGAGCTGAGGACAGTCGTGGTCACACAGTCAGCATCGACGGTTGGACGCTCCGAGATGGCACCGCTGTCGTCCTCGATCAGCAGCGGTTGCTGTGCGTAACCCATGTCGGGACTCGCCGCAGGGTCGGTGGTGAGTTCATACCAGGAGTTGTCAGGGCACTCGACTCGCACGACTGTCGCCAGTCGGGCCAGTACATCCCGCGGCACCGGAAGCGTGACCAGTGCGTCGGGTACACCCCGCAACCCCGGGTCGAGCGTTCGGGCCTGTTTGATGATTAACCGGGATGGCTCGACTCCGTCGATGAGGGCAGGCCAACCGGCGGCCATCGTTCGGAACTCGAGATCGAG
>CALHBU010000289.1 GCA_937930655.1 uncultured Acidimicrobiales bacterium
GAAGAAGAACCCCAGGGAGCTCGAGCTCTCTATGTGGCGCTGACCAGGGCGACCAAGCGCCTACGAGTTGTTCACGCTCGCCCCCTGCCCACCATGTTGAACTCGGGGAAGAGCCGGGCTTAGTCTCGGTCCATGGGCGACGAGACCACCGAGTCAACGGAATCGCAAGCGGCGATAGGCAGCTCGGCTGCGATTCTTGGTGGTGGTGGTGGACTCACTGCGTTGTCCACCACCTTCGATCAAAGTCCTCTGACGCTGGTCATGATGGTGGTCGGGATTTTCCTGATCGGGCTTGGCGCGGCAATGCTCGGCAAGGCGGCACGGGAGAGCAAGGCCGAGAAAGCCTGAGTCAGCCCCGACCGAAGTTCCACCACAAGGACGCAGCCACCGCGGCCAGTGTCATGACTGCCATGGTGATCTTCGACGACCGTGGGATCTTGCCGTCCTCTGGTATCCCGGGCACCCGCTTACGGATATAGCGGAGCGCACGGTCGGCCCAGGCCACGTCTTTGGCCAGGATGGTCAGTCCGCCAGCAACGATGAGCCAGCCCGGCCCCGGTAGCGGCATAAGGATGATACCGAGAATGACGACACCGAATCCCAGTGTCATGCGGCCCAGCCGAACAAGTGCGTGACTCTTGGCTTCCTCGACTGACTCTTCGCGTTCCCCGGTCTCGAACTCGGCTTGTATGGCTGCTTCTTCGATCCGGTCCTTGATCTCTTCGAATCGTCCCTCCGACTCGGCCATCAGGAACCGGCCAACGTTGCGACCACCGGTGCAAAGGCATCGATTTCGTCGGCACCGATGGATGGATAGCTGAAGCCGAAGGTCTCGCGTCGGGCGACGAGGTCATCGATCATGGACCCAGTATCGCCTACCAAAGCGGCCGGTGAACCTAGGGCTTGTTCAGCTGACAGTCCGAGGCCGCCGCCGATGGCCTCGGCTGTGCCGTGCCGGTCGTCGGTGAACACTACGAAGTGGGTACGAATGTGGAGCTCGATCTGATCGAACCGGTCGCCGGCTCCCGCCTTTACCCACCCGATCTTCTCCAGGTACCGCTCGGGCGTACCGTCGGCTGCTGTTTCGGCATCGATGACCCCTGCCTGCAGGTTGAGGTTGACGCCAACGATGTCGGCATTGGCTCCGGCCAGCCGCAACATGCGGGGACCGCCACCCCCGATGAGGAACGGTGGGTGGGGCTTTTGAACTGGCTTGGGGTGAAGATCGAGGTCGGTGATGGCGTAGTGCTCACCAGCGAAGAAGTACGAGCCTTCGTCGAAGAGTCCTTTGAGAATCTCGACCGATTCCATCATCCGGTCTATCCGCACGCCTGGGCGGTCGTGCTGGATGCCGGTGGCGTCGTAGTCGGTTGTCATCCAACCAGCGCCGATGCCTAGCTCGAGCCGCCCGTCGGACAACAGGTCGATGGTTGCCATCTCGTTGGCGAAGAGCACCGGGTGGCGGTAGTCGTTGCAATACACCAGGGCCCCGACCTTGAGAGTGGTGGTGGCATCGGCGGCTGCCATGAGGGCGGGGGTTGGCGCCAGTTGGCCATCGAAGTGGTCGGGAAGCGAGAGCGTTGAGTAGCCGAGATCCTCGGCCTTTTTGGCCAGCTCGACCCACTCGGCGCGAGATGCCGCCTGCTTGGCTTGGACACCGAATCGGAACGGTTTGGTCACCCGTTGATGGTACCCGCCAGCCGTGTCCAGCTCTGATCCGTTTGTACCGGTCGGTAGCGTGACCCGATGGGAACGGTGCCAGAGGTACTCAAGGGATTCAGTCGGCCGGCCGCCGAGTGGTTCTCGACCACGTTCCCCGAGCCAACGCCTCCGCAGACCGAGGGTTGGCCGAAGATCGCAGCCGGTGACCACACACTCATCTTGGCTCCCACCGGCTCGGGCAAGACCCTCACCGCGTTCTTCTGGGGGCTTGACCAGCTCACGACCCAGCCACCACCGGAGGACAAAAACCACCGCACCCGCATTCTCTATATTTCGCCTCTTCGAGCGCTGGCGGTCGACGTCGAGAAAAACCTGCGAGGTCCGCTCCAGGGCGTCCGACTAGCCGCCGAACGCCTTGGCGAGCCGTTCTACGAGCCCTATGTTGCGCTGCGTACCGGCGACACTCCGGCCGACGAGCGACGCAAGTTGGCGACACATCCGCCCGACTTGCTGATCACCACGCCCGAGTCGCTCTACCTGATGCTGACGTCGAAGGTACGGGAGACTTTGGCCGGGGTCGAGACGGTCATCATCGACGAGATTCACGCGCTGGCTGCCACCAAGCGGGGTAGCCACATGGCGGTCACTCTGGAACGGTTGGAGAAGGTCACCGACCGGCCACCGCAACGGATTGGGCTGTCGGCTACCCAACGACCGTTGGAAGAGATCGCCCGGTTCCTCGGAGGCTTTGATGGGGCGCAGCCTCGACCGGTCACCATTGTCGACACCGGTATCCGCAAAGAACTCGATGTCGAAGTCATCGTGCCGGTGGATGACATGGGCCGCTTGGGCGAGGTGATCACCGACGAACCGGTAAGCGGTCCGGCGGCGGCTGGTCCGGCTCGGCGGAGCATCTGGCCGTCGATGCATCCTCGCCTGCTCGAGTTGGTGAAGGAGAACCGCTCGACCATTGTGTTCGTGAACTCCCGTCGGTTGGCCGAACGGCTGGCCACCCGGCTCAACGAGCTTGCATTGGAGGGCGAGAACCGCTCCAACGAGGCCGATGGGACCTCGCCAGAGGCGGGCCAGGAGTTGGTCAAGGCTCACCATGGTTCGCTGAGTCGAGAACAGCGGCTCATCATCGAAGATGAACTGAAGCGAGGGGTGCTCAAAGGACTGGTTGCGACGTCGTCGCTGGAGCTCGGGATCGACATGGGTGCGGTCGACTTGGTCGTGCAAGTGGAGTCGCCGGGTGCGGTCAGTCGTGGACTCCAGCGGGTTGGTCGGGCCGGTCACCAGGTCGGTGTGCCCAGTCGAGGCAAGCTCTTTCCCAAACACCGAGCCGACCTGCTGGAGGCAGCGGTCGTGGTCGACCGTATGCAGGCCGGACTGATCGAGGAGACCCACTACCCCCGCAACCCGCTTGATGTTTTGGCCCAGCAGATCGTGGCGGCGTGCGCGTTGGAGGACTGGCCAGTCGATGAGCTGGCCCAGCTGATGCGGGGAGCCGCCAACTTCTCCGAACTCTCCGACGGCGCGTTCGAGTCGGTACTCGATCTCTTGGCCGGTCGCTATCCGTCTGACGAGTTCGCCGAGCTCAGGCCTCGGATCATCTGGGACCGGGTTGAGGGTGTCGTGCGGGGTCGGCCAGGAGCCCAGCGGTTAGCGGTGACCAGTGGCGGCACCATTCCCGATCGTGGCCTCTACGGCGTGTTCCTGCCCGACGGCACCAGGGTTGGTGAACTCGACGAAGAGATGGTCTACGAGTCGAGGCCCGGTGAGACCTTTTTGCTGGGGGCCAGCACGTGGCGAATCCAGGACATCACCCACGAGCGAGTGGTTGTCACCCCTGCCCCCGGCCAGCCGGGAAAGATGCCGTTCTGGCATGGCGATGGGCCCGGTCGGCCGCTGGAACTGGGCCGGGCTATTGGTGCGTTCACCCGGGAGATGGGCAGCACCGAAGCCACCGAAGCTCATGAGCGGCTTCGGACCAGGCACGGACTCGATGAGCTGGCGGCCACCAACCTCTTGGCCTTTCTGGCCGAACAGAAGGAAGCCACTGGCCGGGTCCCCGATGACCGCACCGTGGTGGTCGAGCGGTTCCGAGACGAGATAGGCGACTGGCGGGTCTGTCTGCTTTCGCCTTTCGGCGCTCAAGTTCACGCCCCATGGGGCATGGCGCTACAGCATCGACTGGCCGAGCAATGGGGCTGGGATGTCGAGCTCATGTGGAGCGACGACGGCATCGTCATCCGTCTTCCCGAGGCCGTCGACCGGATGCCTGACGACGAACTGCTAATCGATCCCGACGATCTGGACGAGCTGCTGGTGACACAGCTCCCGAACTCGGCCATGTTCGCAGCTCGGTTCCGCGAGTGTGCGGCTCGGGCTCTGTTGTTACCACGTCGTCGGCCCGACCGAAGAACCCCGCTCTGGCAGCAGCGCCAGAAGGCAGCCGACCTGCTTGCAGTGGCGGCCAAGTACCCGAGTTTCCCCATCCTGCTGGAGACAACGCGGGAGTGTGTCAACGATGTGTTCGATCTTCCTGCGCTGCGACAGGTGCTTACCGAACTGAGAAGTAGGAAGATCCGAGTTCACTCGGTCGATACCGACAGCGCCTCGCCCTTCGCCCAGTCGCTCATCTTCGGTTGGATCGCTCAGTACATGTACGAAGGCGATGCTCCTTTGGCCGAGCGTCGGGCCGCCGCCCTGTCGTTGGATCGGGAGATGCTGCGGGATCTGCTCGGTGCGGAGGAGCTCCGAGAACTTCTTGATCCTGAGGTTTTGGCTGACCTCGAGGACGAGCTGCAACGCCGGGCCGAAGGATGGCAGGCCAAGCATCTCGATGCGGTGGAGGACCTCCTCCGTTGGCTTGGTCCGCTCTCGGCATCTGCCATTGCCGACCGCTGTCAACAGTCGTTAAATCCTGTCGAACTGGTTGCTCAGCTTCTGGACGATCGACGGATCATCGAGGTCACCGTGGCCGGCGAGCCACGCTTGGCAGCCGCCGAGGACGCTTCTCGGTTGCGGGATGCTCTCGGTGCGGCGCTGCCTCCTGGTCTGCCTCAGGCCTTTACCGAACCGGTGGCCGATCCGTTGGGTGACCTGCTCACGCGCTATGCCCGCACGCACGCTCCGTTTCTCACCAAGGAGGTCGCCGACCACTACGGCCTCGAACCGGACCGGGCCAAGGGTGGCTTGGAAGAATTGGAACGGTCGGGGCGGATCGTTCGTGGTGAGTTCCGTCCCGACGGGGTCGAGCGGGAGTGGTGTCACAACGAGGTGTTGCGGGTGCTTCGTCGCCGATCGCTGGCCGCCCTCAGAGCCGAGGTCGAGCCGGTAGAGCAGGTGGTGCTGGCCCGCTTTGTACCGTCTTGGCAGCACGTTGGTTCCAAACACCGTGGCGTCGATGGATTGGCCGAGGTCATCACCGCCTTGCAAGGAGCGACGCTGCCGGCGTCGGCGTTGGAACCCGACATTCTCAGCTCTCGGGTTCAGTCATACAGCGCGGCCGATCTCGACACCCTTCTGACCTCTGGCCAGGTGGTGTGGGTCGGCGCCGGTTCACTCGGCACCACCGATGGTCGGGTTCGTCTGGTGTGGCGCGATCAGGCTCCGTTGCTGATTCCCGAGGCCGACGAGCCGCCCGAGGGCGAACTGCATGACGCTCTGAGGGCTCGCCTGGCCCAGGGTGGTGCCTCCTTCTGGTCTGATCTCACCGCCGCCGCCCAAGACGCCGACTGCGATTACAGCGACCCGTTGGTACTGGCCGCCCTGTGGGATCTGGTGTGGGCCGGTGAGGTCACCAACGACTCGCTCACGCCGCTGCGAGCCTTGGTGGCTGGGGCTTCGCCGAAGAAGGCTGCGGCGTCTCGGGGCCGAGCTAGTCGGCGTCCCAACCTTCGTTCGCTGTCCCGACTCGGCCCACCCGCTGGTACCGGTCGTTGGTCGCTGGTCGCGCCTATGCGCCTGCCCGCTCCCAGCGGCACCGAGATAGCGACCACCCGGGCCTTGCAACTGCTCGAACGGTATGGCGTGCTCACCAGGGAGATGGCGCTGGCCGAGGGCTCGGAGGGCGGGTTCGCCGGCGTGTATCCGGTGCTGAAGGAGTTGGAAGATCGTGGTCAGGTGCGTCGTGGCTACTTTGTCACCGGTCTTGGAGCCGCCCAGTTCGCCCTGCCCGGTGCTGTCGACCGGCTCCGCGACGAGCGGCACGACCAGGCCCCATCGGAGCAGCCCGAACCGCTGGTGTTGGCCGCCTGCGATCCGTCCCAGCCCTACGGTGCGGCTATTCCGTGGCCGGTTTCGGCCGGCGGAGCAACTGGAGGCGGCCGTCCATCACGAGCTACCGGTGCCTATGTGGTGCTTCGAGACGGTCATCCATTGGCATACCTGGAACGAGGTGGCCGATCGATCGTGTTGTTCGAAGGTTCCCTCGATGACCCATCGTGGGTCGATGCGTTGGCCGGGCTTGTCCGGCAGAAGCGGGTGAAGAAGATCGAGATCCAAAAGATCGACGGCCAACCCCCGGCCGAGCGCACCGACGCTCGGGACTTGCTGCTAGAGCACGGCTTCAAGCCGGGCTACAAAGGCCCCATACTCCGTTGATTGATTCGGCTCCGCCTCATGCCTTCGGCATCTGGCTGTCATGAGGTGGTCGAGTTCTGAGCGTCAGCGAAGAACTCGGTTAGT
>CALHBU010000290.1 GCA_937930655.1 uncultured Acidimicrobiales bacterium
AGTCCACGGGCCAATGCCCTTCAACTCGAGCAATCCGGCCCTGGCATCGTCTCGATCAGCCGAGGGCGATAGATCGACTGCCCCGGTGTGCACAGCTTCGGCCACCCGAACCAGGGTGGCCGCCCGGCTCTTTGGTAGGCCAAGATCACCGGGCGGAATGGCGGCCCACGTCCCGACATCAGGGAAGCAGTGGGTGATCGACCCAACCGGCTTATCAAGGACCAGACCATGAGCTGCCACCAGCCGGTTAAGAACCCCTCGGGCGCTGGCCACCGAGACCTGTTGATGAATTACAGCCCGAATGGCGGCGTCGGCTGCATCGGGCTCACCCGGCGAGCGAATTCCCGGCCGAGTGGCGATGGCCGATGACAGGCGGAGATCGTCGGCCAACAGGTCGTTGATCACCAAAGGGTCGGCATCGAGGTCGAGCATGCGGCGAGTGCGTTGCACTGCCTGTTGAAGATCGCTCAGTTCGGTGAGTCGGAAACGGGCGTCAACCCAGCCATCGGCGAAGGTCAGCTCGGCTAGTGCCGGGCCTCCATCAAGTCGGAGACTGCGGCGGTAGCACCGGCCTTCGACTTCTTCGATGCCGACAACGGCGTGCGACTCCAACCACCCAAGCACCTGAGCACTGTCGTAGGGCTGGCGGTAGGGAAGCCGAAGACTGATCCAATCGGCATCTTCGTTGGTGGCTCGCTTTGAGCGACGACCTCTGAGTTCGGTTGGTGAACTGGCAAAGACCTCTCGCACGGTGTCATTGAATTGCCGGATGCTGTCGAAACCAGCGGCAAAGGCCACGTCGGAGAACGGAACCTCGGTGGTCTCGATAAGCACCCTGGCTGCCCGAGCCCGACGAGCCCTGGCCAAAGCCAGCGGGGTAGCACCAACCTCGGACACCAGGAGACGATGAAGATGCCGTGCACTCACTGCCAGATGCTCGGCCAACCCGGCCACACCAACCCGATCAACCATTCCGTCATCGATTGCCCGAATGGCTCTGGCCACCAGGTCGTCGCGCCGGTTCCACTCCGGCGAACCGGGGGTGGCATCGGGAGCGCAGCGCTTGCAGGCCCGAAAGCCAGCCTGTTGGGCCGAGGCCGGGGTGGAGAAGAACCTCATGTTCTTCCGCTTCGGCCTCACCGGCGTTGGACAACTGGGGCGACAGTAGATGCCCGTCGAGGCGACACCGACGGTGATCCAGCCGTCGAATCGGGAGTCCCGACTCTCGATGGCTCGCATCCAGGCCTCGGTTGGCGCATCGGTTGCCGTTACATCCACCGTCATCGGACTGCTGCTCTCATGCCTTCAGTGTCGTCGAGGATCCCGCAACTTACTAGCGGAAATCGGACAGCTGGGTGACGACGTGTTTAGAGGGCAGTGAGCGACTTGGCCATCTTGACCGAAGCAACGTCGCTCGGGTTGGCCAATGCCGTCATGGCCAGCTCGAAATCGTCGAGCGAATAGACCTCGCCGTCGTCGTTGATCACCACAAACCGATCGAGTCGGGCCAGGAAGGTTCGATCGTGACTCACGGCAACGACGGTTCCCTGAAAACCATCGAGAGCATTCTCCAAGGCTTCCGACGACTCGATGTCAAGGTTGTCAGTGGGCTCGTCGAGCAACAGCACATTGTGGCCTTCGAGTTCAAGGCACAGAACCTCGAGCCTGGCTTTCTGTCCGCCCGAGAGGGTCTCGAACTCCTGGCGGGCGTGGTCGGCCAACCCATACCGGGCCAAGGACTTCATGGCTTTCTCGTCGTCGGGAGTTCGCTCTCTGACAATGTCAACCGAATCGCGGCCAATGAAGTCGGGCCGATCGTTGATCTGGGTGAAGGTGCCGATCGAGGTACGGGGTCCAAGACCAATGGTGCCTTCGTCGGGCTGCTGGCTGCCTCCGAGGGCCTTAAGCAGATGGGTCTTGCCGGTGCCGTTCGGTCCGATGAGCCCGACTCGCTCACCGAAATGGACCTCGTCGGAGAAGGGCAGAAAGAGACCGTCGATGCCAACCTGCCGGAGATCGAGCACTCGGCGGGCCGAGTCGGCGCCTCGAAGACTCACGTGAATGTTCTGATCGCTAACCGGTGGCGGCGGTGGCCCGGCCGCGACGAACTTCTCCCACCGGGTCTCGGCCGCATTGGCCTTGGTGGCGTTCTTGAAGTTCTGGGCCGCCCTGGCCTTCATCACTTTCATATGGGCGTGGAGCCGACGTTCTTCGGTGTTCCAACGTTTGAGGGCATCGCCGAGCAGGGCCTGTCGTTTCTCCCTCGCCTCAGGGAAGGTGAGGTACGAGCCTCCGTGGACCCAGCAGCCTGACCCCTCGAGCACGATGAGCTTGGTGGCCGATCGTTCCAGAAGCGAACGGTCGTGGCTGACCATGAGGATGGTGCTCTGGCAGGTGGCGATCTGCTGTTCCAGCCACACTCGGGTGGGAATGTCGAGGTAGTTGTCCGGCTCGTCGAGAAGCAAAACATCAGCCCCGCTGTTGAACAGCAGATCGAGGACAAGACGCTTGCGTTCGCCGCCCGAGAGCTCACCAACCAGCCTGGTCGAGAGATCGCCGACGGCTGACTTGATGCTTCGCTCGGCGGCCGCATCCCACTGGGATTCGAGCTCGTAGCCCCCAAGGTCGCCCCACTCGGTGAGGGCTTCGGCGTAGCCCATACCGTCGTCCTCACCACTGGCCATGTCCTTTTCGGCCTTCACCAGCCTGCGACCAGCCGTTCGGAGCTCGGGCAGGGCCGCCTCAATGAGCATCTGACGGATCGTGTCGTCGGGCCGGGACATCCCCACGTCCTGGGTCATGGTGAGCATGGTTCCGGTCACGGTGGTGCCACCACCATCAGGCTCAAGTTCGCCGGACAGGATCCGCAGAATGGTGCTCTTGCCACCACCGTTTGGCCCGATGATTGCCGCGTGGTCCCCGGGGGAAACGCCAAAGCTGACATCGAAGAACAGGGAGTCCGATGCCGGGGGCGCATAGTCGAGTTCGGACACCACGATGCTGCTCACCCGGTCATCTTGCCGCGAGTGGGTCACGGTCACGCCCCACTGGTCGACGCTGCCCTCTCCCCTACAGTTGACTGATGGCTACATCCCAGCGAACCGGAGTTCCCGAACCTCTCGACTTCGCAGCTCGCGATACGCCGCTTCAGTCAGCCGACCGACTCGGTGCGGCTCTGGGCCTCGAGGCCGGACGACTCCACATCAAGCGGGATGATCTCACCGGGTTGGCCGGGGGCGGCAACAAAGCCCGCAAGCTCGAACTGCTGGTTGCCGACGCGTTAGGAGCGGGCGCCGACACTCTTGTCACCACCGGAGCAGCCCAGTCCAACCATGTTCGAGCAACGGGCGCCGCGGCCCGACGGGCCGGGCTCGAGTGCGTTGCCGTTCTCACTGAGCGCCACCCGAAAACGGTGGCAGAGGGCAATCTTGTGCTCGACGATCTTCTTGGGATCCGAGTCGTGTGGACCACCTACTCGAAACAACGGACCAACATCGATCGAGCGATCGAGACGCTTCAAGACGACGGCCGAGTGCCTTACGAAATCTCGTTCGGCGGCTCGTCGCCGCTGGGTTCGGCCGCCTACGCCTGGTGCGCTGATGAGATCGAGCACGACGCGCCCGGTGCCACCGTGGTGTGCGCCAATGGAAGTGGTGGTACGCACGCCGGTCTGGTTGCCGGTTTCGGCGATCACCGGCGGGTTCTCGGTGTGGATGTCGGTGGCCTGGCCGGTCTCGACGCCCTGATCACGCAGACCGCTTCGTCAGCGGCCGAGCTTCTTGGCCGGCCAGAACCCAGCGACTCACTGCAGATGGAGACCAGTCAGACAGCTGCGCCCTATGGCGAACCAACCGATGAGGCCATCGGCGCCATTCGGTTAGCGGCCGAAACTGAGGGGTTGATCCTCGACCCGGTCTATTCGGGTAGGGCATTGGCCGGC
>CALHBU010000291.1 GCA_937930655.1 uncultured Acidimicrobiales bacterium
CATCTTGCCCGCAAGTTGTGAGCGTCAGCGAGCAACTTGGTAAGTGAGCGGAGCGAACGACTCACACGTTGATTCACCAAGTTGGTTGGGTGATCTACCGCGACCCCACAACCGGACAACTCCACACACGAAGCCCCTGACCACGGCTAGCGTCAACACGGCTCTCGGCGATCGCAGGCCGTCCACTCACTGGGCTAGAACTACCAACGTGAAAGCACCCGCAGGTCTCATCGTCACGCCCGGCGCCAGCGCCGATCGCGACCATGCAACGTTGGTGGCCATCGACGAAGGACTCCCCGAGCTCACGGTCGAGCGCCTAACCCTGGCCACCACCAGCGTCCCAAACGCAGTGAAGAAAATTCGAGTTGCGGGCGAAGAACTAGCTGATCGGCTGGGCGTTGAGCCGACGGCCATTGCTTACGGCGGGCGCAGCTTTGGGGGCCGTGCTTGCTCGGTCGCAGTTGCCGAGGGCCTGCCCGCGCATTCGCTGCTACTGCTCAGCTATCCGCTGCACCCTCCCGGAAAGCCCGAGAAGCTGCGGGTCGACCACTTCCCCGCTATCTCGGTGCCTGCGCTGTTTGTCTCTGGCATGAAGGACCCCTTCGGGACCGAGGCCGAGTTCACCGAACATGTCCGAGCCATTGCGGGCAACGTCCGCTTCGAATGGGTTCCCGGCAATCACTCACCCAAGAGCCAAGACCAACCAATCGTCGAGCTAATCCGCTCGTTCTACGACCTCTGAGCCTTTGCCACCACTTGACCCCTGGCCTGACATAGCGGCCTAGGGTCCGACAATGAAGCCACTCGAAGGAATCCGGGTTCTCGAGTTCTCCACCATGATCACCGCATCGTTCGCGGCAATGATCCTCGCCGAGCAGGGCGCAGAAGTTATCAAGGTCGAACCGCTCGAACTTGGCGACCCCATGCGATACCTCGGTTCGATGAAGGGCGGCTTCTCAGCCCTGTTCGCCAACTGCAACCGAGGCAAGCGGTCGCTGACACTTGATATCAAAAGCGATGTCGGACGTGAGGTCATCGAGAAACTGGCGGCCGAAACCGATGTCGTGCTTTGCAACTATCGGCCCGGTGTCATGGACGGACTCGGTCTCGGTAGCGAGCACCTCCGGTCGTTGAACTCACGCCTCATCTATGTCGGCATCTCGGGCTTCGGAACAGAAGGACCGCAACGGGGCTCACCGGCCTACGACTCGATCATTCAGGCCCAAACTGGGTTCGCTGCCGTGCAGGGCCAAGGCAAGGACGAGCCGGAGTTCATGCAAAGCCTGCTGTGCGACAAGGTCACGGCCTACACCGCCAGCCAGGCAGTCTCCACAGCGCTGTATGTCCGTGAACGAAGCAGTCAGGGGCAGCACATCGACCTGTCGATGATGGATGCCGGGTTGTACTTCCTGTTCCCCGACGGGTTCATGCACCACACGCTGCTCGATGAGGACGTCGACCACTCGGCGCCTATGAGCGAGGTGCTTTACCAGATGGCTCCCACAACCGACGGGGGCATCACCTTCTCGGTTGCCACTCCAGCCCAGCAGGTTGGACTGGTGACGGCTGTCGACCGGCTCGATCTGTTCGGAGACCCTCGTTTCGACAGTCCGGAGAAGATCATGGAGAACCTTGACGCCTTCAGAGCGGAGCTACGCAAGGGAATCTCTTCGTTCCCCACCGAGGAACTGCTCCAGCGACTCTCCGAAAACGACGTCCCGGCCGCTCGTCCCCTCGACTACCCCGAAGTTCTCGCCCACCCTCAGTACCAGGCCAACGACAGCGTCGACCAGGTCTCACACTCCCTGTTGGGATCCATGCATCGGGTGAAGCCGCCAGCCCGCTTCGGAGGCGAACGCCTCGAACCGGCGTCGGAAAGCCCAGCCCACGGCCAGCACACCGCCGAAGTGCTGACCGATCTCGGCTACTCGCAAGCCGAGATCGCAGCCCTACACCCGCAACTGTGAGTTGAGGATGCCGTCAGCAGCACTAGGAGCTCACAGTTCCCAACCGGACGACGTCATCAGCCAGCGACTCTCGGCCCAGCGACTGACAGCCGGCCCGTTCGAGGATCCAGTCGACGCGGTGAGATTGCTTCTCTGCGCCCAAGCCCAGGATCCGCCGCTGGCCCGCTACTCACTCGGCCTCAGAACGGCGAACCCATCCGACACCTCGGTTCGGGCTGCCCTTGATGATGGCCGTCTGGTGAGAACACACATTCTTCGGCCGACCTGGCACTTCGTCGCTGCTGAGGATCTTCGATGGATCCTTGATCTGACGTCGGCCAAGGTCGAGTCTTCTCTCGCCGGAAGAAACCGTCAGCTCGGCGTCGATCCGCCCATGATCGAGCGTGCCCATGGCGAGCTGTCGGCAATGCTCGAGGGTCGGGCGTTCCAAACCGCGGACCAGGTCAAAGACCGGTTCGCCTCGGTCGGGCTGCCGGGTCGAGGCGAGGTCGTGCGGCATCTGTTGCTCTTAGCCGAGTTGCGAGGCTTGGTTTGTTCTGGGCCGCTACAGGACTCGGTGCACACCTACGGCCTCGTCGACGAGCTTGTCCCACCGGCCGCTCCGCTTGATCGGGAGGATGCGACCCGACGATTCGTTCATCGTTTCTTCAGCGGACACGGACCGGCCTCAGAACAAGACCTCCGCCGATGGACGACTCTGACGCTCAAGGAGATTCGCGGCGCATTGGCTGACTTGGGCGACGAGCTAGCCACCGTTACCTGTTCGGAGACACAGCTCTGGTTCGATCCAGCCACGTCGCAATCCGGCCCGGCCCGACGACGGGTAGCCCTGCTGCCCACCTTTGACGAGAGCTTCCTTCTGTATCGAAGCGTGGGCTTCGCCAGAAGCCTCGGCCACCCGCGTGGGGACGAGCCCCACAGTTTCGCCGAGGCTGGTGGGGGCGTCGTGATCGTCGACCAACAAGACGCTGGCTGGTGGAAGCGGACCGTTGGCGGCGCTGGAAAGATGACCGTAAGGCTCGCCTTGGCGACGAGTCTGACGGCGGAGCAAGTTCAGCTCGTCATGACCGAGGCCACCGGGCTAGCCGCGTTCTTCGACAAAGAGGCCACGGTGGAGATGGCCGATTGAACCGGCCGCAGTGCTACCTGTGCCGGCGAAGGAAGGCGGCAAGAGACGTGGCGACCTGTTCCGGTTGCTCGACGTGTAGAAAGTGCCCCGAGTCCGCGACCGCCAGTTGTTCGGCGTCAGGCAGCAGGGTGGAGAGGGCGGTGTGGGTCTCCTCGTAGACGGGGCTGGTGTCCGATCCAAGGCCGAGCAACGTCGGCACGTGAAGTGATCGTGCGGCACCTTCGTCGAGTACCCAGCTACTCCCGGCCGGCAGATCGAGCCCGAAGAGCGCGGGCGTGTCGGCCACAGCTGCGTCGGCGGCGCCGGGCGGCAGCTTGCCTTCCAGCTGAGCCATCATCTCGGCCCCTCGAGGGCCGCCGAGGAAGAGCAGCATCGCCTGCCGGTGGTCGCCGGATTCATAGACCTGGGCCACGGCACCCAGTGCCTTGCCCATGCCGGCCGCTGCCGGCACCGTGAACATGCCGGGTTCGAGCAGCGACATTGTGCTGAACCGGTTGGGCGCATCGATAGCTGCTTGGAGCACGATGTTGGCCGCCAACGAGTGGCCGACGACGTTGGCCCGCTCTGTGCCGAGATGATCCAGCAGAGCGATCGCATCCGCTCCCTCGTGGCCCAGCGTGCGGCCGGGGGCAGCGGGCGAGCTTCCGCCGTAGCCACGGCGGTGGTAGCGAATGATTTGATAGTCGGCAAGGAGGTCGCCGTGGCTGAGCATCGATTCCCACGGATCGGCGAAGATCGACCCGTGTACGAGAAGAAGCGGCGGTCCATTGCCTCGGACCATGAACTCGAGCGAACCACCGTCTACTCCAAAGGTGTCCATGTCAGCCGATTCTGCTCGACTTTGCCGGGCTTAGCCTGCTGACCGCGTGGTGGCGCCTTGCGATCGAGTGGTGAGGCACGCCCCACCGAGACCCACGATTGTTCCTACGATCTCGATCACCTCGATGGTCTCGTTGCGGAAGAGGACGCCGAGGGCGATGGCGACGATCGGAATCAGGTAGGTGATGAGGGCCGCCCTACTGGCGCCGGTGCGGCCGATCAGGGTGGCCGA
>CALHBU010000292.1 GCA_937930655.1 uncultured Acidimicrobiales bacterium
CCTCACCCCATCTGTTGGTGGCGACCACCCTGGCTGCGCTGCGCCAACGGGACAACGGCGGACTGGGCCAGGAACTACATCTCACCCAGTTGTCGGGGATGGTGTCGCTTCTCGGAGTCGAGTGGATGCATTACAAAGACACCGGGCAACAACCGCCTCGGCCCGCCAATCGGGATGCCGACTATTGCCCCCACGGCGTCTATCCGGCCCGACCGTCGGAGTTCAGCGACGACGAGTGGGTGGCCATCGCCGCGGCTGGAGACGACGAGTGGGCGGCCCTCTGCCAGTTGATGACAAGACCCGAGCTCATCGATGATCCTCGGTTCGCAACTCACGCCGACCGCAAGGCCAACGAGGATGCCATCGACCAGATAGTGATGGCGTGGACCACCGATCTCGACAAGTGGGAGATGGCTGAGCGCTGTCAGCAAGCCGGCGTGGCGGCTGGACCGGTCGAGCACCTGCCGGAGTTGTTGGAACGAGACCCCCAGCTTCGACACCACTACCAAACGGTCAAACAGCCGTCACGACCCGAGATCGACATTCCCATCGACCGGGAGGCAGCGCAGTGGCGAGGCCAGGAGCTGCTTCTCCGCCGGTCGCCGGGGCTCGGTGAACACAACGAGTATGTCGCCCGCGAGCTGCTTGGCCTGACCGAAGAGGAGTATGTGCAGCTCATTCTCGACGACGTGCTCGGTTAGCGTCATGTTGGTGAGCGGCATTCGGCTAGCGCCATTCGGTCAGCGATGGCGTCTCGCTACACGGTCTCTTTGAGGGAATCGGGCTCATCGCTGGATGCGAACAGCCGGTCGAGAAGGAAGAACTTGCCGACCCACACCACGAAGTAGCCGAACAGGCTGGCAATGTTGACCGGGAGGCCGTTTCCAAAGGCTCCCTCGGCCGCGGCGGCAAAGGCGGTCGAGACAACAAGACCAACGATGGTGATGATCCAGAACGGCACAACCTGCGATCGAAGATCGTGGTCACCGTCGACCTCCCAGACCCAGTTCCGGCTGAGAAAATACGCAGGAATCGAAACCAACAGAGCGGCGCAGGCATTGGCCCAGCCGCCGGGCCAGCCCATCACCTTGTTCAACACAAAGAGAACGGACTGGTGAGCCGCGATGTTGAACATCGAGACCAGTAGGTACCTCGCCAGCATGGGCATCAAACGATGTCGTCGGCCCGAAGCTGTGAAATCTGAGCATCGTCGTAGCCCACCGATGCCAGCAGACGCTCGGTGTCGGCGCCGAGGCGAGGCGGAGGGAGAACCGGGCCCGGTACTTCTCCATTGACCTTGAAGCCGGTAGTGGGAAGCCGAACAGGCCTTCCTGCCACCTCCACATCAGCGAGAAGACCCCTGGCATCGGGCTGCCCTTCAACCATCAGTTCATCCAACGAACGCACTCGACTGGCCGGCACGCCCAATGAGTCGAGAACGGCCTCCCACTCAGCGGCCGGTTGACCGAGAAGAACCTCGGCCAACAGTTGACGGAAATCGTCGGCGTTTGCTTGCCGGTCGGACTGGGTGGCAAAACGAGGGTCGTCGGCCCATTCGGTGTGCCCTAGGCCCTTGCAAAGGTGAAGGAACTGCCGATCGTTATTGGCGGCGATTGACAACAAGCCGTCGGCGGTCTGGAAACAACCCGACGACGCCGACCCACTGGCCGCCTGGTTTCCGAGTTTCGCCGGTCGCTGTCCGGTGTTGGCGACGGTGGTCAGGGTGCTGGCCATGAGGAGCAAGGTGGCATCGAGCATCGAGGCATCGACCAGCTGCGGCTCGCCAGTGCGGCGTTGCTCCATGATGGCGGCCATGGTGGCCATGGCCCCCTTCTGCCCTGCCGCGTAGTCGACATAGGGGGCCCCGACCTTCACCGGCCCGGTCTCGTCGGTGCCGGTGGTTTCCATAATCCCTGACATGGCCTGGACCACATGGTCATAGGCCGGGCGATGACCGATGGGACCGTCCTGGCCATAGGCCGTCAACGAGACATAGACCAGACCAGGACTGAGCGCGGTAAGAGCTTCGAAGCCAAGGCCAAGCCGCTCTGAGACGCCGGGCCGGAAGTTCTCGACGAAGACATCGGCATCAGCCACCAGGCGCCTGACGATCTCTATGCCATCCTCGGTCTTGAGGTCGACGGTGATCGACGCTTTGTCGGTGTTCTGGGTACAGAACGACAGGCCAAGCAACTCATCGTTGAGCTCGGGAAGTGCCCCACCGAAGCGAGTCAGATCGCCGGTGAGGCGAGGTTCGACCTTGATGACTTCGGCGCCGAGCATGGCCAGCAACTGGGTGCAGTAGGGCCCGGCTAGGACGTGTGTCAGATCGACAACCCGGATGCCATCGAGGGGGGAGAACATGGCCACAACCTAGCCAGCCGAACGGTGTCGGGGATAGAGGAAGAAGATGACGAAGGCCGGCATGACGCTGAAGAAGGCGAAGACGAAGAACACTCGATCGAACAGCTCAAAGGGAATGGGGTCGGCGTCTCCGAGAATGGCGACCACGATGGCCACCCCAAGACCACCGGCCAGGTTTCGAGTTGTGTTGAAGGCCGCATTCACCTCGCCAAACACCTCCTCTCGCACACCTTGCAGGGCTGCGCCATTGAGGGGTGAGAAGGTCAAGCCGAAGCCGATGCCGAAGAGGGCCACCGCAGGGAAGAAGGTGGTCCAGTAGTCGGGTTCGGGAGAGAAGCGGAATGCCATCCAGCACATCACAAAGATGGGGAACATCGAGCCGATCGAGATGAGCAAGCGTGGACCATGACGATCAGCCAGACGGCCAGCCAGGATGCCAAAGATGGTGGAACCGACTGGACCGGGAGTGATGGCCAGGCCGGCGTGGAACAGGTCGTAGCCCCAGATTCCGGTGAGAAACAGCGGCCAAACCAGCCAAATCGAGAGGCCCATCATCGACATGAAAACGTTGGCCACCGAGGCGGTCCAGACGGTTCGAACCTTGAACAGCCGGAGATCAAGCAACGGAGCGTCGTGTCGTAGAGAACGGGCGATGAACCACGGAAACAGCACGGCGGCTACCCCTAGGCAGGCCAGGATGCTGATGCTCGACCAACCCCAACGTGGTCCCTGCACGATGGCAAAGGCGACAAGACCGATGGCCACCGTGCCCAGC
>CALHBU010000293.1 GCA_937930655.1 uncultured Acidimicrobiales bacterium
GAGTGCTACGGCATTCCCGTCTCGGCCGACATCGCCGCATCAATGGTCGAAGACACCTTCGACCGGTACCTGGCTGGCGAAGATCCCCATCGGGTCGAAACCATGTTCCGTCGGGTCTACAGCGCAGGTTTCACACAGCGACCCGATCTCTCGATGATGGGCGTTTTCAGCGGTATGGAAATGGCCATCTGGGACATCCTGGGCAAGACCCACGGCCGACCCGTTTGCGATCTCTTGGGAGGGCGCTTCCACGACCAGCTTCGGGCCTACACCTATCTGTATCCGGGGAGCGTGCACGACTCATCGCTCGACCCAGCCGCCGATGGCGATCCCTATCACGAGCCAGCGGTAGCGGCCGAGCGAGCTCTGGCCTACCTCGACCAGGGGTTCACCGCGGTCAAACAGGACCCGTCCGGGCCCTACGCCATCCAGGGCGGGCGAGAACTCTCCTTGCACGAATTGTCTCGATCTGAGGCCAACATTGCTGCCATCAGAGAAGCGGTAGGCGACCGAGCTGACATCCTGGTGGGAACCCACGGGCAGATGACCACGGCATCAGCGATCAGGCTGGCCCAACGGCTGGAGCGTTTCGACCCTCTGTGGTTTGAGGAGCCTTGCCCACCCGATCAACCAGCGGCCCTTGGTCGGGTGGCAGCAGCCACCTCCATTCCGGTGGCCGCCGGTGAACGACTCACCACTCGCACCGAGTTTCACGTTGCGCTACAACAGGGTGTCAGCATCCTGCAACCCAATGTCGGCCGGAGCGGAGGCCTGTGGGAAACCAGGAAGATTGCCGCCATGGCCGAGCTGTTCAATGCCCAGGTGGCTCCTCACATCTACTGCGGACCAGTGGCTCAAGCGGCAGCTGCCCATTTGGGCTTCACCTGCCCGAATTTCCTGGTGATCGAAACCATCGACACCGAGTTCCACCGGGCCGTGGCTCCCACGTCGCTTCGCTACGAAGGTGGTCGGGTCTTGGCTCCTACCGAACCGGGACTGGGTATCGAGCTCGATGAAGCTGTGCTGGCCGCCCATCCCTATGAGACAGGCGGCCGGCTACACCTCGAGATGACTCAGGAGCCGTTGCCCTCGGACAATCAGCTCACCGTTGATCAGCTGAGCGACTGAGTCAATCAGCCGCCGGTCGTCGATTGGAGCTTGCCCCCATCGGCCGCCACTCGTTCGAGAAGTGGTGACAGCTGCCAATGCTCCCCATCGAGCTTGGATGAGTAGTCCTTGATCTTCGACACCACCTCGTCGAGGCCAACGGTGTCAGCCCAGAACATCGGGCCACCGGTGTAGACCGGCCAGCCGTAGCCGTTGATCCACACAACATCGATATCGCTGCCTCGCAGAGCAATTCCCTCTTCGAGGATCTTGGCTCCTTCGTTGATCATTGGGTAAAGGCACCGTTCGAGCACCTCTTGATCGGTGATGTCGCGCTGCTCGATTCCCTGCTTGGAACCGAAGTCTCGGAGCATCTGTTCGACCTCGGGGTCGGGGGTAGAGGCCCGGGTCTCGGGATCGTAGGTGTAGTAGCCGCGACCATTCTTTTGACCACGACGGCCGCTTTCGCACATGATCTCTCGCACCGTGGAGCCAGTCGACTCTTCCTCCTTCCAGCCAATGTCGAGACCGGCCAGATCGCTCATGGCAAAGGGCCCCATGGGGAACCCGAAGTCGTAGATGACTTTGTCGACCTGGGCCGGGGTGGCTCCTTCGAGTACCAGCTTGTCGGCCTCGAGGCGACGCATGAACAGCATGCGATTGCCGACGAAGCCGTGGCACACGCCAACGAGAACGGGAATCTTGGCGATTTGCTTGGACAACGCCATGGTGGTGGCGATGACCTCGTCGGACGTCTGCTCTCCCCGCACTACCTCCAAGAGCTTCATGACATTGGCCGGTGAGAAGAAGTGGGTGCCGATGACGCTCTCCGGGCGAGACGTTGCAGCCGCAATTTGATTGATATCGAGGGCCGACGTATTGCTGGCCAGAATGGCGCCGGGCTTACAGATGCGATCGAACTCGGCAAAGATCTTCTTCTTGAGGTCGAGGTCCTCGAATACCGCCTCGATGATCATGTCCTTCTCGGCAAAGTCGCCTTGGTCCAGCGAACCGGTGATGAGCCCCATACGGGTTTCGACATCGTCGGACGTGATGCGGCCGTTTTTCGCTGAGCGTTCGTAGTTGCCCCGGATCACGGCCAGACCGCGGTCGAGAGCTTCCTGGGTTTGCTCCACCATGGTCACCGGAATACCGACGTTGGCGAAGTTCATTGAGATACCGCCGCCCATTGTTCCGCCGCCGAGAACGCCGACGCTGGCTACCGGGAGCTTGGGAGTGTCCTTGGGAACGTCGGGCACTTTGGCCGCCTCCCGCTCGGCGAAGAAGTAATACTGCTGAGCCGACGACTGTGTGCCGCTCATGAGCTCTTCAAAAAGCTCGCGTTCTCGGGACACTCCGGCGTCGAAATCGAGGCTGACCGCAGCCTCGATGCAGCGAATGTTGTACTCCGGGGCTAGGAAGCCCCGGGTCTTGCGGGCGATCTTCTTGCGGAAGTCATCGAACAGACTGGGATCTACGTTGAGTTTGTCATCACGGTCGCGAATCCGAGAAAGCGGTCGACCTTCCTCGACGACCTTGTTGGCGAAGGCCACGGCGCCACTTCGCAGGTCGTCAACGATCTCGTCGACGAGCCCACAGTCGAGAGCTTCCTCGGAGCCGATCATGTCGCCGCTGGTCATCATCTCGAGCGCCTTGGCCGGGCCGGTGACCCGGGGCAACCGTTGGGTGCCACCTGCTCCTGGCAAGAGGCCCAGTTTCACCTCGGGCAAACCGAAGCGGGCGCCTTCATCGGACACTCGATAGTGGGCACACATGGCAACTTCGAGGCCCCCGCCCAACGCTGTCCCGTGAACGGCAGCAACTACTGGCTTGGTGCAATCTTCCATTGCGCTCTGCGCACCGGCCAGGCTCGGGGGCTTCGGAGCTTGGCTGAATTCGGTGATGTCGGCGCCGGCGATGAAGGTTCGTCCGTCGCAGATCAGCACGATGGCGGTGACGGAATCGTCAGCCGCCGCCGTGGTCATGCCGTCGAGAATGCCTTGGCGTACGTGGTGGCTCAGCGCATTCACCGGTGGGTTGTTGATGGTGATGACGGCCACCGTGCCGTCGTGCTCGATGGATACCGATTCGGTCAGGTCTGTCATGGGGCCATTCTGCCAGGTGTAGCGTCCGGTCAATGAGTTCCTGGCTCGGCCCTCGGTCGATCGACGGTGGTCTTGATCGGATTCCGTTGCTCACGCCTCCCAGAGCCTCTGACTTGGGAGGTCTTTGGTTGTGCGGAAAACACCTGGTGGGGCCCGATCCGGAAGGAACCCTGGAGCGGGCCGATGCGAATCTCGTGGTGTGCCTGTGCGAGCGACATGAGTTGGCCGATCGCTACCCCGACTACGTGGAATGGCTCGACAACCAGGGTGGTCCCGATGGACGTGCGGTTTGGGCCAGCGTGCCCGATCTTCACGCTCACACGCTCCAAGATGCAGACACCCTGGTTGATGACCTGCTTGTCCGTCTGCGGCAGGGTCATGGCGTCGTCATTCACTGCGGTGCTGGCAAAGGTCGAGCCCCGACCCTGGCCATCCTGGTGCTGTTGGCCTTGGGCTACAACGAGCAGGACGCCCTCAAGCTAGTAGCCGATACCAGACCGATGGCCGGGCCCGAGTCAGGAGCCCAGGCTGACCTGGTTCGTGCGTTCGCTCGGCGGTGAGTCTCGATGAATACTGGCGCCATGATCGATGCCGACCGCTACCTCCAGCGAATCGGTTATCGAGAGTCAGTGGCTCTCGACCTCGAGACGTTGGAGGCCCTTCAACGGGCCCATCTCACGGCTATCCCGTTCGAGAACCTTTCGGTCTTCGGCCAGACAGGGGTGCGCACCGACCTTGCCTGGTCGGTGCCAAAGCTGCTTGATCAGGAGCGGGGTGGCTGGTGTTTCGAACTCAACGATGCGTTCGGCGCGCTGTTGAGGACCCTTGGTTTCGAGGTGAAGTACCTGGGGGCCGCAGTTCTGCTCAACGGACCGAACGTCGTTATTGACCATCTCACTCTCGAGGTTCAGCTGGATGAGCCCTGGCTCGTCGATGTGGGTTTCGGCGAGAGCTTCATCCGGCCGCTGGCGCTGAATCGTCCCGATATTCAGGATGGCGGGTCCGGACGGTTCCAGTTTCTGGCTAGCCCCCAGGGCACAACGTTGGCCCGCCTGGACGACGACATTCCCACTGCCCAGTATCGGTTTAAGAGAGTGGCTCATCAGTTGACCGACTTCGACCAGGCCTCCCAGCGACTTCAGAGCGATCCAACGTCGCCCTTTCGAGACAAGCCGTTTTCCACCCGACTGCTCGATGGTGGTCCCGACCGGGTGACCCTGCTCCGCAACAGGCTGAAGATTGATCGGGGTGGCGTGATCACTGAAGAGTTGGTGTCTCCGGCCGACTGGCCGTCGGTGCTCGACCAGTGGTTCGCCATGACCGTCGATCCCAGCGAGATGCCCCAGGCGTGAGGTCACTCAGCACGCTTGCCTTTCGAGGCCAGGACACCAACGCCGTCGCCGGGGGCGTCGATTCGGGTCGGGCGTGGTCTATCGCTATCGCCGGAGCGTTGCTCAACACCTGGACCTTCGGTGTCTTCTACAGCTTTGGAGCGGCCTTCGAGGAAATGGCCGAGGACTTTCAATCCGGCCTCGGTGCGACTGCCGCGGTGTTCGCCATCACCACCTTCCTGTTCTTTGCTGGTGGACTGGTGGCCGGGCCTCTGAGCGACCGGTTTGGCCCTCGCCCGCTTCTTGTCTTCGGAGCATTCTCTATGGGCGTTGGTCTGATGCTCACCGCCGAAGTGTCATCTCTCCAGGTTGGCTATCTGACCTACGGGGCCGGCGTTGGCATCGGGATCGCCACCTATCTGGTACCCATGACTGCGTGCGTCGGAGGCTGGTTCAACCAGCACCGATCTCTGGCGTTGGGGGTGCACACCGGTGGCATTGGGCTGGGTACGTTGCTGCTGGTTCCTGTGGCTGAGTGGCTCATACGCACCGAAGGGTGGCGAGCAGCGTTCCGACTCCTCGGGTTCGGCACCCTGGTGGTCTATGCCCTGGCCGCGCTGGTGGTGGCGCGACCTCCTGTTCGAGCGGCCATCGCCGGCTCACCGACTAAGAAGACGGTCTTTCGCTCAAACGGTTTCGTCCGGATGTATCTGGCCGGGCTGCTGATGAGCAGCGCGCTCTTCGTGCCGTTCGTGTTCATCGTCAAATACGCCAAGGATGCTGGCGTGTCAGCGCCAACAGCCGCCTGGCTCATCAGCGTTATTGGTGTCGGCAGTGTGGTCGGACGACTCGGCCTCGGTGCGCTAGGAACACGGCTCAGCCCAGCCAAACTCAGCTTGCTTTGCTACGCCGTCCAACCCCCGGCCTATTTACTCTGGCTTGTCTCCGGAGGACGGTTCGGGCTTCTCGTTGTGTTCTCGGCCGTGCTGGGGGCGGCGTACGGTGGTTATGTGGCACTCAGCCCGGTGCTGGCCGCTGAGCTCTACGGGCTCGAGGGTTTGGGCTCCATACTCGGGGTTCTCTACACCTCGGCCGGCGTTGGTGGCCTGATCGGACCAATCGCGGCCGGCGTCCTCTTGGAACGAACCGGCAGCTTTCCCGTCGTGATCACGACCTCGATTGTTCTCACGTCTCTAGCGACCGCAGTATTTCTTCCCCTCTGGAATGCTGTTGGGGCTCAAGCCGACGGGTGAATGCGACGATGGCCACAGGCATGAGCGACTACACCAGCGAGACTCAGGCCAACCCGTTCGGACCCAATTCGGCACTTGGGTCGCCTCCCACTGGCGCCCCTTCACAGGTGCCCTACCAGTACGCCGCTCCGGCCCAGACCGGCGGTTCAGGCAAAATCACCGGCGCCTATATCTGTGCGGTGCTCTCGTTGCTGATTCTCCCGATCATCTTCGGTCCGGTCGCCATCTGGCTTGCCAGCAAGGCAGGCGATGAAGGTCACAGCGGTGCCGGCACCGCCAGGATCGTGGCCATCTGCTGCATGATTGCTGGCTTTGCTCTTGGTGCCCTCATGCTCATGGCGAACTGAACCAGCGAGCTACACCGCTCGAACCAGGGCTGTCACAGCCGCGGCGGCCACCACCGTGACGACCATTGGGAAACGACGCCAGGCGCAGAGGCCGGCTGCTGTCACCCCCGCCAATCGAGCGTCGATGGCCAGCGACCCGTTGGCGGTGACCGTCTGCAGTGCAACCACGGCCACAATGACGGCCATCGGCACTGCGGCCAGCACGGTCTGCCACTTGGCCGACACCCGGCGGGTATCAACCAGAACGGCTCCGATCACGCGCTGTCCGTAGACACCGAGGGTGAGGGCGCCAACAACGGCCCAGGTGATCATGCTGCGACCTCCGGAGCGAAACGGGGAAGTAACCGCATGAGAGCCGCGGCTCCAGCCAGGAGGACGGGAACACCTCCCGGGGCAACCCCGAAAAGAAGCAGCGCGACCGCGACCGCCACCACGGCAATGGGCCATCCATCGCCCAACTGGCGCCAGACAATGGCGAGCAAAAGAGCGGGAAGCAACACATCGAGACCCAGCGTCTGGGCATCGGGAAGCTTGTCTCCGACGAATGCGCCAATAGCGGCTGCCACCCACCAAGGAATCACCAGCGCCAACCCGGACACCGTGTAGACCCGACGCACTGCACTGTCGTCTTCCTCTCGTTGCGCCAGCGCAATGGGAGGGTCAAAGGCCAGATGGGCCCCTAAGGCCCGTTTCCACCACTGGGGCCAAAGGCGAGGTCCGATGGTGGCGGCGAACAGACCAAAGCGAGTAGCAACCAGCCATCCACTGAGCACGCCGGCAAGTGACGAACCTCCGCTGGCTACTACGGCCGAGAAAGCCAAAGTAGACGTCGCCGAGTTGGCCAGAAATGCAGCGGCGGCGACCGTCAATGGTGCGCTGCCGTCGGTGACGTGAAGCACCGAGACGGCAAACCCTGCAGTGAAGTACGTGAACGAGATGGTGAAGATCTCGCCTCGGGTGAGTTGGGTGCCAGCTAGCACGGTGGGCTGGCCGAAGATCCATCCAGCGCCCGCTGAAGAACACCGGGGAGCGGGCGTTGGTGGGCGACAATCAGACGATCGGTGGTTCGAGTGACCGCGACGTAGAGCAGGCTCAGACCGCTCGGTTGGTCGAGAATCTTGGCCGGCTCAGCCAGCACAACCGTGTCGAACTCCAAGCCCTTGGCCTGCCAAGGCGAAAGCCACACCACGCCCTCGACGCCCGACTCGAACGGCAGGTCGACGCCGACAACGGCCATCCTGCCTCGGTCGCTCGCTGCCCGGATCCGGTGAACTTCGGAAATCAGACTGTCGGCCATGTCAGGTAGCTGAACGACGTCGGGGGAGTGGCCAACGGAGCGAATGGCCTCCGGTGCAGTTAGTTCGGGGGCCAGTTCCTCCAGTACCGCGCTGGCCACAACATTGATCTCGGCCGGACTCCGGTAATTGATGGTGAGCTCTCGATAGGCGAAGTCGGAAAAGCCGGCAGGGAGATGTTCGTCCCAGCTTCCTGGCTCGGAGATCGACCGTTGAGCCAAGTCTCCGACGATGGTGACCGAACCCCGAGTCGAGCGCCTGGTAATCATTCGCCATTGCATGGGAGTGAGGTCTTGCGCCTCGTCCACGATGACGTGACCAAATCGCCAGGACCGTCTCCCGCTGGCCAGCTCGGCGATAGTGGCACCCCGGTCGACCAGACCATCGAGACTCTCGATGTCGAGCTCGGCAATGGGCGCACCGTCGCTCTCGAAATGCAGTCCATCGACGGCCTCAAGACCGATGGTGCGGTCTTCGGGACCGGTTCCGTCTCCAATGTCGGTCATGGTCCGGACTCCCAGCCCGGTTCGGCACCGACGTCACTGCTCTCGAAGTACACCCGTTCGCCGAAGAGTGGGTCCTCCAAGCTGGCTTCGACCAGATCATCCTCGAGCTCTTCCTCCGCCAGCTCCTCGTCAGATTTCTCGGCCAGCTCGAATTCGTCGGCCTCATCCCGATCGATATCGCGTTCGTCGATCTGGTTGAGTCCTCGTCCACCGAGGAGAAACAGCAGCTCGTCGAGCAGAGGCACATCGGCTTCGCTCCAACGGATTGTCTCGAGATCGGACTCTGATGTCCGCTTCCGGAACAACAACTCGACCTGATGAGCCTCTAGGCCGGTCGCCGAGGCGGCCGATGCCAGGAGGGCCGGCGATCCAAGGAGATCGTTCAATGCCTGCTCGGGAGTCAGTGTGGGCCAGTGCCGAAGCAAGAACCGGGTGACGTCAATCGATCGACTGAACGATTCGGTGGCGTCCTCGGTGTTGCGGAATGAAGGGTCATAGACCTCGGTGGCCAGTGCTCCGATGACATCCCGGCGAAATGCCTGAGACCCTTCGTTGTGGGTTCGGTAGCCGAGGGCCCGGTCGAAGAGGCGCTGGAGCGTTTCGGTACTCAGCACTACCCGTCCGGCCCCGTACCAGACGGTCAGGGAGCTTCTGGGGCGTCGTTGGCGGTCGGCAACCGCCTTGGCCAGCAGCTCGGCCATGACGGCCTGCCCTTTGATCTGCGCCACGTCGGGCTCGTCTTGGAGACCGAGCAGAATGCCGGGGAATAGTTTGGCTGCCGTTACCGACACAACGCCGGTCTCGCCCAACGACGGAAGAACACCCCGGATGTACGACAGGAACTCTGAGGTCGGGCCGACCACCAGAACCCCCCGGTCGCTCAGGTTGGCTCGCTGGTCGTAGAGCAGATAGGCCGCTCGATGCAGTGCGACCACGGTCTTTCCGGTTCCTGGACCTCCCTGGACCACCAATGGCCGATCGGCTGGGGCCCGGATGACGGCGTCCTGTTCGGCCTGGATGGTGGCGACCACCGACCGCATTTGTTCGTCGGTCGGGGCCTCGACGGCCGACAAGAGCGCGGCTTCTCCTCGAAGTTGCGTGCCATCGGTCAGGGCATCGAGATCGAATACTTCGTCGGAATAGCCCTGGAGCTGGCTGGCTTTGGTACTGACACCATCGCCGTAGAGCAGGTGGCGCCGGTGCCGCACGCCAAGGCGATCCAACGGAGTGGCTCGGTAGAACGGCACGGCTGCGTCGGCTCGCCAGTCGACCAGCAGGGTTTCCTCGCCGTCGATCACGCTGAGGCGGCCGACGTTCAGTCTTTGATCGTCGGTACCCGTCGTATAGCCAAACGCCAGGGCGGCCCCCATGGCTTCCAGCTCGTTGACCCGCCGAACAGCGTGCATGGCCTGAGCCGAGAACTGTCGAACGAGGGCCGCTGCGACGGCGGCGTCGGCCTCGGCATCCTCGTCGTAGACATCCCGAATACCGTCTTCTGTCGCTTCGGCCGCGTCGTCGGCCAGTTTGGCCGCCAGCTTTCTCGCTCGTTCGAGATGGCCAGCGTGTACCTGCTGAATCCGCTGTAGCGCTTGCTGCTCGCTGTCGAGCTCGTCAGTCAGGTGCTTCGCCATCTCAGGGGTCGATCCCGTCAATGTTGTCGAGACCGCGGGAGATCATGATCTTCTGCACCTCGGAAGTGCCCTCGTAGATCTGATAGACCCGCACATCCCGGTACAGCTTCTCGACCGGATAGTCGGTCAGGAACCCATAGCCACCATGGATCTGGATGGCCGCCGAGGTAACCCGTTCGGCCATCTCGGAGGCAAACAGCTTGGCCATGGACGCCTCGGTAGCGCACTCCATCTCGAGATCTCTCAGGCCGGCAGCGTGAAGATAGAGCTGCCGGGCCGCCTCGATCTCGGTCGCCATATCGGCCATCCGAAACCCGACAGCCTGGTGTTGCCCGATTGGCTTGCCAAACGTGACGCGTTCCTTCGCATAGGCATTGGCTGCCCGAAGGGCGGCGCGGGCTCCGCCGGTGGCCTGGGCAGCTACTCCGATACGACCGATTGACAGGTTACCCAGCGCAATGCCGAGCCCCCGGCCTTCCTCGCCCAACAGGTCAGAGGCAGGAACCCGCATGTTCTCGAACACCACCTGGCAGGTGTCGTTGGTGCGATGACCAAGCTTGTCTTCTTTGGAAATCACTCGGTAGCCGGGGTTGGCGGTCGGAGTGATGAAGGCGCTGATGCCGCGCTTGCCGGCATCGGGATCGGTGACGGCGATGATCATGGCGACGTCGCTGATGGAACCGGCGGTAATAAAGGCCTTCTGTCCGTTGAGAACAAATTCGTCTCCGTCTCGGACCGCCCTGGTGCTGATGGCAGCCGCGTCGGAGCCAGTGTGGGGTTCGGTGAGGTGAATGCTCCCGATCCATTCGCCCGACGTGAGTTTGGTGAGGTAGTCCGCCTTCTGCTGATCGGTGCCCAGCGACTGGATGGCAACCGCCACGGGCGAGTTGTTAGCTGCCATCACGTTGCTGATGCCACCATCGCCGGCCGAGATCTCCTCGATGGCGAGGGCGTAGCTCGTGAAGTCGGTACCGGCCCCACCCCAGGTCGGGTCGATCATCATGCCCATCAGGCCGATCTCGGCCATCCGGCTGTAGAGCTCACGGGGGGCCGAACCTTCCCTGTCCCACTGGGCGGCAAACGGTTCTATCTCGCGTCGAGCGAACGCTCTGGCTGTTTCCTGGATCTGGCGCTGGGCGTCGGTGAGTTGCATGGTGGTTTGGCTTGGTTCGGCTTGGGGTTGGCGTGGGAGACGCTAGGAAAGCGGCGGAGCGCCGAGGTCACCACGAGCTTGTTCGAAGGCGGCACCGATACGGAGGACCATCGACTCGTCGAAGGGCCGGCCCAGGATCTGGAGGCTGGTGGGCATTGGTGGCCCTGCTGATCCGGACGGTGTAGCCAGCCCGGCCGGTACACAGAGCCCGCAGAGCCCAAGGTAATTGCCGGCTCGGGTGAAGTGGGCCGGCGTGACGTCCTCGTCGACCTCGGCGTGGGTAGGTGCCACCATTGGCGTACCCGGTGTAAGCATGGCGTCGAAGGGCTCGAACGCCTCCTGGAATGCCGCCTGATCCTCGGCCCGTCGCAGATGGGCGGCGACATAGTCGGTAGCCGAGACATCGGCGCCCGGAAGGCCTCGGGCCCGGCAGTGTTCGTCGAGCGGAGCCGACGGGTCGTCGTACAAAAGCTGGTGGTGGTAGTAGGCCTCGGCCGTCACGATCACGAAGGTTTGATCCTTCATTTCGTCAAAGGGAAGTGGGGGATTGAACGGGCTGATGCGGGCGCCGAGGTCGGCCAGGGTCGAAACGGCCCGGTCGTACTCGGCAAGCACGTTTGGTTCCACCAGCGACCGTTCGGCTTCGCCCAATACTCCGAGGTGAAGGCCGGCCACCCCCTTGCGAAGCATGGCGTAGAGACCGGAGCCTTGCTTCCAGTCGTCGTCGATTGTGGTCTGGTCTCTTCCGGTGAGGACGTCAAACATGAGCGTGGCGTCGGCGACCGAGCGGGCCATGGGTCCCGGCGTGTCGAGGGTGTGAGAAAGGGGCACGATGCCGTCGGTAGGGATGAGTCCTTCTGTTGTCTTGAGTCCGACAATGCCGCATAGCGCAGCCGGCAACCGGACCGATCCGCCAGTGTCGGTGCCAATGGCGCATGGCGTCATGCCCGACGCCACTGCAGCTCCCGAGCCAGACGATGAACCTCCCGGCACCCGCGGGTCCTCAGCATCCCACGGGTTGTGCGGTGTGCCCATGTGCTGATTGGTTCCCCAGCCACCCAACGCGAACTCGACCGTCTTGGTTTTGCCCAGCAGGACACCACCGCCGGCCAACAGTCGACGGGCGATGAGCGCCGTCGAGGGCGAGACCCGGCTGGCCCATGCCTTCGACCCAGCGGTGGTGACCCGGCCCTCAAGGTCAACGATGTCCTTGAGAGCAAAGGGAACTCCGTGAAAGGGCCCGATGCGATGGCCAGACTCCCTGGCCCTCGTGGCTGCTACCGCGGCCTCGGTGGCCTCGTCGGCATACAGGGCCTGCCACGCCTCGACGGTCGGGTCGAGCCGGCTAATGGTGGCCAGCAGCTCATCGACTGCCTGTTCGGGGGTTGTTTTGCCGGCGTCGTAGGCGTTAGCCAGCGTTGTCACGCCAAGAGGAAGGCTCATCTCACGCCGCCAGGGGCGTGGATTGCCAGGTCAGCAGCTGCCAGGCCCCGTCCCGTTCGATCCAGACCACGGTGTAAGCCACCTTCAGTTCGAGCTGTCGACCCCGTGCCTCGACCCCGATGATGGCCTTGCCACCAACGACGGCCGTTGAGCCCAACACGCTGGCCTCGGTGTCGGTTCGCTCGGCCGTCTGATAGTCGACAACGTTGTCGAGGATGGAGGCCATATAGCTGGTCTTGGTGTCGACCGACCCGGTGCTATGGGTATAGCGGAGCTCGTCGGAGAGCAGGGCCGCTAGCTCGGCCTCGTCCTTGTTGATCTGGGCGGCCCAGCGTCGATCCTCGAGAGCGAGAATGTCATTGGTCGTGGCTGTGGTCATCGTTCAGTCCTCTCGTATCCGGAGTACGACCTTACCGACCGCTTGTCGCTCGTCGAGGAGTCGGTAGGCGTCGGCACCCTCGCTCAGGGGCAAGACAGCCCCCACCGGGGGCTTGATCGCACCGCTTTCGATCATCGGAAGCATCTCGTTGTGAATACGGGCCGGCAGCGCCGGATCGTCGGCCACTGCCTCGCCCCATGCTGCGCCGACCAGTGACACGTTGCGGAGTAACAGTCGATTGACCTTGATTTCCGGAATGGTGCCAGCGGCGAAACCGACCACGACCAACCGGCCGAATCGGGCGAGGGCGCGTACGCCATCAAGGAACCGGTCGCCACCCACAGGGTCGTAGGTCATGTCGACGCCCCGTCCGCTGGTGAGCTCGAGCACGTCGTCCTTCCAGGTATCGGAAACAACGACCACGTGATCGGCACCGGCAGCAAGCGCAACCTCGCCCTTTTCAGCGGTTGAAACAAGTCCGATCACCGGGCCGGCCCCAACGGCCTTGGCCACCTGAATACCCGAGGTGCCCACACCGCCCGAGGCACCGAGAACCAGGACCGACTCGCCGGCTCGCAGTCCACCGCGGTGGACCATGCAGAACACCGCCGTCTGGTAGTTGAGTACCAGTGAGGCGCCCTCTTCCCAGTTCAGTTGATCGGGAAGGGCGAAGACACCGCTCGGGTCGCAGACCGCCACTTCGGCCAGGCAACCCGTCCCCCAAGCACACACCCGATCGCCGGTGGCGAAACCGGAATCGGCGGGTGCTGTTCTGACGACACCAGCCATCTCGATGCCGGGAATGAATGGTGGGTCGGGGCGGCGTTGATACAACCCTCTGCTTTGGAGGAGGTCAGGGAACGAGACC
>CALHBU010000294.1 GCA_937930655.1 uncultured Acidimicrobiales bacterium
CTCGAGAAGGCCATGACCAAGCTGACCGACGCCACCGAGGGTGTGTCACAGGCCGAGGCCGCAGTCGTCGAGGCCCAGGCTGCAGCCGAGGCTGCAGCAAACGACACTGCCTCGGTCCCCACCGTGCCGGAGTACGTCACCGCCTTCACCGAAAAGCCCGACGTCTCGGCTTTCGAAGACCGCCTGCCCGACTCCTACCGCGAACGGCAGGAGTACCACCCGCATGAGTCGCCGTGGACCATGACCCTCCCGCTGGTGGCGTTGGCCGGTCTTGCCGCTGTTGGTGGGGCCATGAACCTCCCCTTTGCGCACGATCTTCACTTCCTCGGCAACTGGCTCGAGCCGTCGCTCTTCGGCAACGAAGCCCATGGCGACACCGGTGCGTTCGGCAAGTGGGTGTTGGCCTTCATCGCCATCGCCGTTGCCATCACTGCCGTCGTTGCAGCCTTTGCCGTGTACCTCCAGCGTCGAGTAGATCCCGAACAGATCGAGCAGAAGCGTCTTGGCCTTGCTGTCGATTACGACAAGGGTCTGGCTGATCTGGCCGGCGGTCCCGGCTATCGCAGCTTCGATCTGGTCGCCTGGTTCGACCGGACATTCGTCGACGGGGCGGTCAACGGAATCGCCACCCTCACCAGTGGTGTCGGCGAGCGGCTTCGAGTCCTTCAACCCGGTTATGTTCGCAGCTACGCCCTTGCCGTCACGCTTGGCACGGTCTTCGCCGGACTGTGGTTCATCGTGAGACTTTGGGGGGTCGGACCATGATGCTGGCCGCAGAAGCAGCCACGGAGTCGGTGGCATTCCCGATCCTTCCAGCGCTCATCGTTGTTCCATTAGTGACCGCGTTGCTTATAGCCCTCATCCCATCGTCTCGGGTCGAGTACCTCAAGCTGGCGGCACTTACCGGCTCCAGTATCGCCGGTGCCATGTCGGCCTATGTGCTGGTGGCGTTCGAAGTCAGCAATGGCGGCCTTCAGTTCGTAAGCCAGACCACGTGGGTGGAGGAACTCGGACTCAGCTGGTTCCTGGCCGTCGACGGGATCTCGCTTTTCCTGGTGGTGCTCACCGGTCTGCTGTTCCCGATAGCCATAGTGGCCACCGAACCCCATCACGACCCAAAGCCCTACTACATGTGGCTGATGTTGCTGATGGCCGGCTCGTTTGGTGTCTTTATGGCGCTCGACCTGCTGCTGTTCTTCCTGTTCTTCGAGATTGTCCTGGTGCCGATGTACTTCCTCATCGGTGGGTGGGGCCACGGGCGTCGGATCTACGCCGCTCTCAAGTTCTTCCTGTACACGATGGCGGGCTCAGCTCTCATGCTGGTCGGCATCGTCTCCTTGGCGTTCCTTACCGCCCGCAACACCGGCGACCCGGTCACCTTTGATGTCACTGCCTTGGCCGAAGCTCAGGCCCTCGGTACCACCGCCCAGCGACTCATCTTCTTGTCGTTCGCCATGGCGTTTGCGGTCAAGGTTCCCTTGTTCCCTGTGCATACCTGGCTGCCCGATGCCCATACCGAGGCCCCCACCGCTGGCTCGGTGATTCTGGCTGGCGTCATGCTCAAGCTCGGTACCTATGGTTTCGTTCGGTTCGGCGTCTACCTGTTCCCCCAGGCGGCCCACGATCTTGCTCCCATCTTCTTCACCCTGGGCACCATCGGCATCGTGTACGGAGCCATCGCGGCCACCATGCAGAAGGACCTGAAGCGGTTGGTCGCCTACTCATCGGTGGCTCACCTCGGGTTCATCGTGATCGGCGTGTTCTCGATGAACAATCAGGGTCTGGAAGGCGCCATCCTTCAGATGGTCAACCACGGCATCTCCACCGGCGCCCTCTTCATCCTGGTCGGCTGGATCTATGAGCGTCGCCACACCCGGCAGATCTCAGAACTCAGCGGACTCCAGAAGCCAGCGCCGATTCTGGCCGCCGCCTTTACCTGGGTGATGTTCTCGAGCATCGGTCTGCCTGGACTCAACGGCTTCCCCGGCGAGTTCCTGATTCTTCTCGGCGGTTTCTCGGCCGCTCGATGGTGGACCGTGATCGCCGTCAGCGGCGTCATTCTGGCCGCCCTGTACCTTCTGTGGGCCTACCAGCGGGTCTTCCACGGCGAGGCCACGGGAGACAACGCCGATATGCCCGATCTGCGCTTTTCCGAGGGCATGGCCATCCTTCCGCTCCTGCTGCTCATTGTCTTCATGGGCGTGTACCCGAAGCCGGTCCTCGACCGGATTGAACCGGCGGTCGATGTTCTGATCGAGCATGTGTCACTCAACGTCGACGGATTCGAGGAGCCAGAGCCGGATCGGATTGAACCGGCCGGTGTGCCCGAGCTCACTGAAGCCTTGGAAAAGGGCGAGTCTCATGGTGACGATCACTCCGATGATCACTCTGACGACGATCATTCCGACGATGATCACTCCGAGGAAGAGGGGGAGGGTTGATGACTGCGCTTCTTCTCGGACAACAGGACCAAATCCAGGCCCCGCTCGACATTCCCGGAATCGAATGGTCACTCATGTGGCCACTGCTGATCCTGTCCATCGGTGGCGTGCTGCTCATCACCATCACCTCGTTGGTGCCATCCACCCGCCACCGCGGCTTCCCCGCCGGTGCCACCGCCGCCCTCGGCATCACCTCGTTGTTCTTTCTGCCATGGATGTCCGACCGGGTTGCCGAGTCCGAGGGTCGGCGTCTGTTCATCGTCGCCGATGCTCTTGTTGTTGACGGCTTCACCATTTGGGTCACCGCTGTCATTTGCGTGTCATTGGCCCTGGTGGCTTTGTTGCTCGACGACTACCTCCGACGAGAAGGGCTAGACGGACCGGAGTGGTACGTCCTGCTGTTGATGTCAGCCAGCGGAGGCATCCTGCTGGCGTCGGCCGAAGACCTCATCGTCGCGTTCCTCGGTCTGGAGATCCTGTCCATTGCCGTGTATGTCCTGGCCGCCCTTCACCTCCGACGATCAGATTCCCAGGAAGCCGGTTTCAAGTACTTCACCCTCGGGGCGCTCTCGTCGGCCATCTTCCTCTACGGCATCGCCCTGACCTACGGAGCCACCGGATCCACCCGGCTCACCGATATCGGTACCGCCATCAACTCGGTCGGTGCCCGGGGCTTAGTGCCCAGCGAAGACTCCTCTCTCATCTTGGTGGCCATGGCGTTGCTCATTGTCGGCTTCGGCTTCAAGGTCTCGGCTGCGCCGTTCCACATTTGGACACCCGACGTGTACGAAGGAGCGCCGACCCCCGTCGTGGCCTTCATGGCCTCAGTGGTCAAGGTTGCCGGCTTTGCCGGACTTCTTCGGGTCTTCGTCGTGGGCTTCGGCGGCCTACACGCCGACTGGCGCCCGCTGTTGGCCGCCATGGCCGTCCTCACGTTGCTGGTCGGAGCCTTCCTGGCCCTGGTCCAAACCAACATCAAGCGGATGTTGGCCTACTCATCGATCACCCACGCCGGTTTCATGCTGGTCGGCGTGCATGCCGCTGGTAGCCCAACCGAGGCAACCGCCATCTTGGGTGGCAACGCGGTCCTGTTCTACATGCTGGCCTACAGCCTCATGGCCATCGGAACCTTCGGTGTTGTCACCGTCGTCGGCCGACAAGGTGATGGCGATCATCATCTCGACGCGTACAAGGGTCTGGCTCGTCGTTCGCCAGTGCTTGCTGTCTTTCTCGGCTTCCTGCTCTTCGCTCAGTCCGGTGTGCCCTTTACCTCGGGCTTCTTTGCCAAGTTCCGGGTGATAGCGGCCTCAGCCGATGCTGAGCAGTACGGCTTGGCGGCCGTGGCCATGGTGGCAGCCGTCATCGGTGCCTTTCTCTACCTCCGGGTCGTGGTGGCGATGTTCATGGGTGACCCCGAGGACAATCACGACACCGATGATGACGATGCCGAAGCGCCCGTTCGGGTGAACCTGCCGATTCCGTTGGCGGTGCTGGTTGCTGTTGGGTTGTGCGTCCTTGGCACGCTCGTTCTTGGCCTGGTGCCCGGTGTCGTGGCCGATGCTCTCGGCGACGGTGGGAGCTCGCTGGGCCGCTGACGTCGAGTCGTCCCTGTTCAACTCCCGGAGGTTTCTGCCGACCGGGATTCCATGGCGCAAGGTGACATCCATTCACTCATTCTTGGCGTAGCCGATCACATGGCGGCCGCCCATCTTCGTAGGCTGGTTGAGGCTCACCCCCGCCTGGACTTGATCGGTGTCGCCGACAATGCGGTCAAGACTCTTCACATGGCCGCTGAAGACAAGCCGTCAGTAGTTCTCCTCGCTGACAGTTCACCTGGTCTACGGGGCCGTGAGGTCCTGGCTGAGATGGCCGAGACGTCTCCCAACACGCTGGTGATCATCACCACGCCCGGTGATCCGGCGGTGCTGATAGGCGAACCCGGTGTTGCAGAATCGGTGCCCGAGCACGACACCGAGGCCATCGTGGCCGCGTTGGACAGCTTGGCGACCTTCCTCGACAACCCGACGGTGGAAGATGGCCCGGAGCGCAGGCATCGCCTTGACCGTCGACTCCATCAGGATTGGAGCCAGGTATTCGCCGAGCGTCGTGTCTCGCCTCGGCGAGTCTGAAACTGCCGGCCCTAACTGGTCTGACCGGGCTCAGCCGCCGGAAGCGGCGGTGTCTCCCGCCTGGTCTGCTACCAGGTCGTCGTCGGGGTCGCCCAACCAGTGATCGGGTAGCGCAACCACCTGCGGACCACGAGTGTGGCCTCGGGCCACTCGCCAATTCTCTTCCGGCAGTTCTGCATCGGGAAGGCGCGCCAAGAGCTCACCCAGGTGGTCGAGGCTCTGCATCTGGCCGAGTTGGCCTCGAAGTTCGCCACCGACCGGGTAGCCCTTGAGATACCAACCGGTGTGTTTCCGGAACTCCCGTACTCCCTTCTTGTCACCGAACCACTCGACGAGCCCGGCCGCGTGTTGCAGCATGACCGGGACCACCTCATGAAGGGTTGGGTGATTCGGGACGGGCCGCCCATTGAGGGCTGCGTCTAACTGGGCGAAGAGCCAGGGCCGGCCCAGGCATCCTCGCCCGATCACCACACCGTCGCACCCGGTTTGATCGATCATCGCCAGGGCATCGTTGGCATCCCAGATATCGCCGTTGCCCAGTACCGGTATATCGGTGACGGCCTCTTTGAGTTTGGCGATGGTCGACCAGTCGGCGGAGCCTGAGTAGAGCTGGGCCACCGTTCGACCATGAAGAGCAACTGCTGCCACTCCAAGATCGGCCGCGCAACGACCGGCCTCCAGATAGGTGACGTGCTCGTCATCGACACCCACTCGCATCTTGACAGTCACCGGCACCGCTCCGGCGGCTTCAACTGCAGCGCCAACCACAGAAGCAAAGAGGCGTCGTTTGTAGGGAAGCGCGCCGCCGCCACCATGGCGGGTGACCTTGCGTACCGGGCAACCAAAATTGAGGTCGATGTGGTCGACCCGGCCTTCGTCGACGAGTCGCCGGACAGCCTGGCCCATGAACTGGGGATCGACTCCGGCCAACTGGAGGCTCCGAGGATCCTCGTCGACGTCGAAGCTGGCCAGCTTGTCGGTCTTGTCGTTGCCCTCGCAAAGTGCCCGAGCACTGATCATTTCGCTGACGTAGAGGCCACCGCCGAACTCACGACAAAGGCGTCGGAATGGAGCATTGGTCACGCCGGCCATAGGAGCCAAAATGACCGGAGTTGGCACGTCGATGGGGCCGATCTTCACTCCGTCATTGTATTGCCTGGGGTCTTCGGCGATGCCCCCAGCCCGATGGCGCAGCCTCCACCATCGGACCAACGTCGTGGCCAGCTCCCGCGCTGCGGCTGCACCGCGGACCTCCGGCAGCACCGTGACGTTCTAGGGCGACTGCCCTAGCCTCCGGGAATGACTGAAACTTCCGCATCTACTGTCGCTGTCGTCACCGGGAGCAACTCGGGAATTGGCCGGGCTGCTGCCGTCGACCTGGCCGCCAAGGGCTGGACCGT
>CALHBU010000295.1 GCA_937930655.1 uncultured Acidimicrobiales bacterium
TAAGTCCCCAAGTGTGTCGGTGAATATTCCACTAAAATCAATGTCCATTTTTAACTCCCTTGTTTCGGCCTTGGACCGCCAGAGGATTGGACGTTCGGCCGTCGCAAAGAGTCGCGAAGAATTTCAACTATTTTCTGGCCGCCATTTACCCACTACGAAAAAGCTCGCGACTCACATACTCTCTGGCACGTCTCTATGAACCTGATGGATTGTCTGACCCTGCGGCCGCTTCGGCGTGCCTTCCCCGTCCTGTGGGCCGTTCGGCCTGGGTCGGAAGGGGTGTCACCCGGTGCTCAGAAGACCGAAACCGGTGATCCGGACGACCTGCGGGCGCTCGTGGAGGAACACGGCGATGCCGTCTACCGGCTGGCCCTGTCGGTGGTTCGGGACTCTGCTCTGGCTGAAGATGTCGCCCAGGACACCCTCCTCAAGGCGTGGCTGGCCTTGCCATCGTTCCGCGGCGACTCCTCGTTGCGAAGCTGGATCATGCGCATTGCCCACAACACCGCGATTTCCACCTTGCGGACACGACGCATGCTCGTAATGGACCCTCAGGATCTTCCTGAAACGGTCACCATTCCCGAACGATCGGTAGAACGTCGGGTCGAGAGCGACGTCATCATGGACGAATTCGTTCTGGCGCTCGACGATCTGGACGATCTGTCTCGAAGCATCGTGGTTCTTCGCGAACTCGAAGGCATGCCGTACGACGAGATCGCTCGGGTTCTCGACGTCCCACTCCCCACGGTGAAGACCCGCCTATTGCGGGCTCGGCGCAAACTGGGAACAGTGTTGCAGGAGTGGGCATGACGGGCGACAGGGTTAGGGCGATGGCAGTTAGGGCGATACTTGTGAGTGCTGCGACGATGGTGCGGGCGACGGTCGGGGCAATCACATGAGAAGGCACCCTTCCAAACGGGCGCTTCGTGACTGGCTGACCGGCGAGCGCAACGACGACATCGACGCCCATATCGACAGCTGCGAGCGCTGTGCTTCAATTTTGGAAGAGCTCGAGCCAGAGGAATCGGACCAGGCCATCAGCGATGCGCTGGCCTTCGTGCTCTCTCCTCCCGGTGACCTGACGACCCGTTTGCAGGTCGGCGTTGCGGCCCGGTTGGACTCCCGTCAGATTGCCGGAGTGGTCGCCGACCTCTTTGGCGCTGGATTAGAGACGTCTCGTCTCCTACTCTCAGACGAGTCGACTCCTGACGACTAGTAGTACTCGCCCTCCAAACAGCTTGTGAGTAGATCCATATGACGACTACAGACTGGATCATTGTCGCTGCCGCGCTTGTTGGCGGCTTCGTACTTGGCGGCATCTTGTCGAGACTGGCTCATAGCCTGCTGTCGAATCCATCGCGGCCCAAGCCGCTGCAGGAAGCGGCCAAACCGCTTGCTTCCCTGGTGTTCTGGGCGGGAGTAATCGCCGGCCTGATGGTGGCCCTCGGCGTGCTTCAGCCCGATGCCCTGGCGGAAATTCCCAAAGACCTCATCGCCTTCCTGCCCAAGGTTATTTCGGCCGCCATCATCGTCATCGGCGCCAACGTCCTTTCATCGTTCGTACTCACGGCCACCGGGCCCGCCCTTTCGCGGGCACCGGCCAGCGTGCAGCGCCAGGTCGCCATGGTCATCAAGGGACTGATCGTTGGTCTCGCCACGCTGCTGGCCGTGGGCCAAATTGGCGTCGACACCACGGTCATCAATCTCGGTGTGGCCGCCATCTTCTTTGCTGCCGCAGCCAGCTTCACCCTGCTGGTTGGCCTTGGCGGACGCGATGTAGCAACCCAGGTCGCCTCCACCCGGGCTCTTCGACGTCTGCTCAAGATTGGCGACGTTGTCGAGGTCGACGGCAACCGAGGTCGGATCGTGGCCGTCCACCCAACGTCGGTCGAACTTGCTACCGACGAAGGATCAACGCTCTACGTACCGTCGAGCAACTTCACCAACGGCACCATCAACGTCTCGAGAAACTAGAGCTCAAGGCAAGCAGAAGGACCGAGCGCTAGAGGCCGAGCGTGGCTTTGGCGTCCTCGATGTACTGGCCATGGGCCGGGGCCAGGGTGCGCAGTCGGAAGCTCTTAACCTTGGAAGGCAGCTCGTCGGGCACACCATCGTTGAGATGGTCTCCGATCAGCATCGAGCGTTCCTGCTCGAGCACGAAGACGTGCTTGGCCTCTTTCGGCTTGCCGATAGCAAGTGACACGATCCGAAATTCGGTGGCATCGATCTTGTAGCCATCGGTGAGGACCTCGTCAGCTCCTTCGCACCCGGCAGGGGCAATGAGCTCGGCACCGGTCATCTGTTTGAGCTTCTGAGCCCCACCGGCGTAGTACTCGGCGGGGTCGGAAACGACGATCCAGCGGATTCGGTCGCCACCGCAACCGCAGAGGACATCCAGGTGCTCAGCATCGACGGGGCCGGGATCGACGATGACAATCTCGTCGATACCAACGAGATAGGTGTTGAGGCCGGGTTCGCCGTCGTCGCCTGTGCGTGCGATGCGGCGAAGCAGCGGGCTCAGCGCACGAGCCACCCCGGGGGTGATCGGTGGTGGTGGCGTCGGTTCTTCAACGGTCATTGCTGTCTCCTGATGGTCAACCCAGCTCGGGCCGGGTCGAAGTGGACGGATCGGGGGTGTCATCGACGTCGGTCACCACGACCGAATCCACATCGACAACGTTTGTTCCGAACCGCAGATTGAGCCCGGGTGAGTTAGCCATCCGAGCGAGCAACACCGGGCGGGCAAGGGCCCGTACCGGTGGAAGAAGTAGAAGGCAGCCGAGCGCGGCGGTGACAAAGCCCGGGAGCAGCAACAGCAGCCCAGCCGCGATGGTGATGGTTCGGTCGGCCAGATCATCGGTGTCGAGTGAACCGTGCTGGGAGATTCGGTTGATCGTGGCTTTGACCAGGCCGCCGCCCCGGGCTTTGAGGAAGGCCATGCCGATCATCGACAGCAACACCACGAGGGCGACGGTGGCGAGGGCTCCGATGCCGCCCGCCAACTGGACGATGACAAAGAGTTCCACGACGAACGCCACCAACAGCACGAGTGCGACCGACGAAAGCATGACCGCCCATTCTACCGGCGAGAAGGCCTTCCCAGCACTGGCGACCTATCCTCGGCCACTGTGACCACCAGTTCGAATCGGCCGCCATCGGTGGACAACCTGGCCCGGTCGCTCGCCGCGACCGGCCTGCCCCACCCTCTGCTCGTCGAGGTTGCCCGGTCGGCCATTGCCACTGGCGACCACGAACGAGCCACCGAAATCGCCACCGAGAGAGCACGGCAAATGCTCACACCGGTCATCAACGCCACCGGTGTACTCCTCCACACCAATCTCGGTCGAGCGCCTGTGGCTCACAGCCAGCCAGCCAGCTACGCCAACCTCGAGCTCGACCTCGGAGACGGAAAGCGTGGCAGCCGCCAGCGGGCCGTCGGAGATCTTCTCGCAACCGCCTCGGGGGCAGAGGCTGCCATGGTGGTGAACAACTGCGCTGGCGCGGTGCTGCTGGTCCTTGCCGCCTTGGCCAACAATCGAGGTGTCGCCGTCAGCCGGGGCGAACTGGTCGAGATCGGTGGTGGTTTCAGGGTCCCCGATGTGATGGCCCAGTCGGGAGCCCAACTGATCGAGGTCGGCACCACCAACCGCACCCGCTTGGCCGACTACCAACGGGCCGAGGCCGAGCACGATCTGGCGCTTGCCATGCACATCCATCAGTCGAACTACCGCATCGTCGGCTTTACCGAGGCCGTCCCGATCAGCCAACTTGCCACTTTGGAAACGCCAGTGGTGGCCGATATTGGTTCCGGTCTGCTCGACGCCAGTTGCCCATGGCTCAACGGCCCTCCCCCACCGTGGCTCCAGGGGGAACCGGCGGCTCGACAAACGCTGGAAGCCGGGGTCGATCTGGTCCTTTTCAGTGGCGACAAGCTTCTCGGTGGCCCCCAAGCCGGCATCATCGCCGGCCGAGCAGATCTGGTCGCAGCCTGCGGTCGCCACCCACTAGCCAGGGCGCTACGGCCTGGAGGACTCGTGCTCAGCGCCCTCCAGGAAACAACGCTGGCCTATCTCCGCCGTGACGGCGATGCCATCCCCTTCTGGCGAATGGTCGCCTTCTCCGTCGATCAACTCCAGGAACGAGCTCGCCGCCTGATGGCCAACATCCCGGCGGCCACGGTCATCGATACCGAGGCGTTGGCGGGCGGAGGGACCTTGCCTGGCGTGAGCTTCTCCAGCGTTGGCATCGCTCTCGAAGGCGACCACACCGACACCCTGCGACTCCTCGCCCGACCAATCATCGCCAGGGTCGATCCGGCGACCGGGCACACGATTCTTGATCTGCGCACCATCGACCCCGACGACGACAACGCAGTCACCGAGGCTCTGATCAGCGTGACTCGATGACCGTCATCGCCACCGCCGGCCATGTCGATCACGGCAAGTCGACCCTCGTGCTCGCCCTTACCGGCACCGACCCTGATCGGCTGGATGAGGAGAAGGAGCGGGGCCTCACCATCGATCTTGGGTTCGCCTCGGTCACGCTTCCTTCCAAGAGCGAGCTTTCGCTCATCGATGTTCCCGGCCATACCCGCTTCCTGCGGAACATGCTGGCGGGAGTGGGCGCGGTGCAGGGTTGCCTGTTTGTGGTCTCAGCCACCGAGGGGTGGAAGCCCCAGTCAGAGGAACATCTCCGGATTCTCGACCTACTCGGTATTCAACACGGTGTGATTGCCCTCACCATGGTCGATCTGGTCGACGATGAGCTGCTCGAGTTGGCAATCATGGATCTGGAGGAACACACCGTCGGCACCTTTCTGGAAGGTGCCCCGATTCTTCCGGTGGCTGCGCCCAGCGGCACCGGCATCCCCGAACTTCTCACCGCCCTCGACACGCTGGTCGACGCGCTCGGATCGCCGGTTGACAACTCCCAGCCCCGACTCTGGGTCGATCGATCGTTTGCCCCAGCCGGAGCAGGGACAGTTGTCACCGGGACCATCACCAACGGTTCGCTGGACGCGGGCGAAGAAGTCTCGCTGGCTCCCGGTGGCCAGAAGGCACGTATCCGGGGACTCCAGAACCACCATCGCAGTCTTGAGACCATTGGCCCCGGCAATCGGGTAGCCATCAACCTCACCGGTGTCGCCCACGGTGACCTGAGCCGAGGTGACGTGTTGGTCTTGGCTGACCAATGGCATCAGTCGTCCATGGTCGATGCCGAACTAACGGTGCTGGAGGCGCTCGACCACGACGTGAGTCGACGGGGGGCCTATGTGGCCTACATCGGTTCGGGCGAGTTCCCGGCCAAGGTACGGGTGCTCGGCACCGACCGGCTGGCTGCCGGATCGACCGGATTGGTTCGGCTCTACCTTTCGGTCGCACTTCCGGTTCTTCCCGGCGACCGGTTCATCCTGCGGGAAAGTGGTCGCGATGAAACCGTCGGGGGCGGCCAATTGCTCGACATCGACCCGCAACTCCCAGCTTCCCGGGCCACACCTGACCGCTCAGTCGAACGAATGGTGGCCGAGCGTGGGTGGATCAGTGCCGACCAGCTCCAAAGGCTCACGGGAGTCCACACCCCGCCGGTGGTGGGCGAGTGGGTGGTCGACCCCGAACAACTCGAAGCCCGGCGGGTCGAGGTGCTGGCCGATGTTGAGGCAGCGGGGGCTCTCGGGCTCGATATCGCCACGCTCACCGATCAGGACCGAGCCGTACTCACCCTGCTCGAGGATGTCGCCGTCGAGAATGGTCGAGCAGTACTGGGTGAGCCTGATGATCCCTTGGCCGACCATCCTTGGGTGGCGGCTCTGGAGGCCGAACCTTTCAGTCCACCATCACGGGACGGTCAAGATCCGACCGAGGTTCGGGAGCTGGTCCGGCGGGGCACCGTGGTAGAGCAGGATGGAGTTTTCTTCGCGGCCAGCGCGTTGGCCAATGCGGCCCAGTTGCTCGCCAACGAGCTGGCGACCAAACCCGATGGAGTGACGGTGGCCGAGGTGCGCGACCTGCTTGGCACGTCACGAAAGTTCGTGCTGCCCATTCTTGGCTGGTTCGACCGAACCGGTATGACCAAGCGGCGCGATGACTTCCGTATTGCTGGTCCCCGTCTTCCCGAGCCGACGTAGCTTCCTCGGCCGGGTTCTCAACCGAGCTATAGGTTGAGCAACTCCCGACGCTCGTTCTCGGTCAGGCCACCCCAGATCCCATGCTGCTCACGGATGGTGAGCGCGTAGGCCAAACACTCTTCTTGCACCGAGCACGATTGGCATACTTCCTTGGCCCGCTGCTCGCGGCCACGTTTCTCCGACCGCCGCTCCAATCGTGGTGGCGGAAAGAAGATCGCCTGGTTCGGACCTCGACAAGCGGCCAACTGCTGCCAAAGGTCATCTCGGGACTGCGCACTCACAAAAAGGCCCCCTTTGATCTGCCCAACCCGACACTATGCCCGTGTGACGATCGGCACAAGGGCCCCCTTGCCGGCAACCAGTCAGGGCAACCAGTCAGGTGGAGGCTCGACGGCGACAGACCCTCGGACCGGCCTAGCCCCGTTCGCGGTAATCCCGAGCTCCACCCTCTTCGGGCTCGACCTCAAGAATCATCCGGTTGATGCCGGTGACCCGGACCTGATCTCCGGCTTTCACCGGTGTCGCCCGATTGGTGAGAGCTCTCCAAGGGGCATCGCGAATGGTCACCGTGCCCTCGGGCGAAACATCAGTAATGGCTTCGCCGAGCTCCCCGATCATCCACGACCGACCAATGGTGGGCGAAGAGAAGCGTGTCCGGACCATCGAAGGCATCCCGGTATAGGCGTACAACCCGGCACCGACAATGCCCACGCCGGCCGTGAGCCACGACAACCCGACACCGTCGTACAAAAAGAACGTGCCGGCCACAAACAACAACATGCCCACGGCGCTGTAGAGCCGTGGCACGTTGGTTTGGATATCGACGGCAAACGCCACCATGGACAGCAGGAGCAGGGCGATGGCAATCGGGCGGGCCGGGAGAACGCTGAGTCCGTACGATCCGAAGACGGTCATGAAGGCGCCGATGCTGCCCGCAACGCCAACGCCGGCGGTAAAGAGTTCGAAGACCAAGAGGGCCAGGCCGCCGACGAACATCAGATAGGCAACTTCAGGACTGGCGACGGTGTGAAAGAGCTGTCCAGTGATCGGTAGCTGAACGAAACGAGGCTGGGTTAGAGCAGCGGTATCGCTGGTATCGGCTGGCGATTGGTAGCCATCGAACAAGGTGAGGAACTGTCGCAGCACCGACACCTCCTCCAACTGGCATTCGATGGTCTCGCATGCTCGAGCGGGCGGAACCGAGCTGATCCCCAGTTCGATGGCCTCTGGCGCGCTGATCGAAACTGTCTCCAGCCGTTCTGTCGCCGAGCCGAACGGGTTACCGAAGGTCGATTCAGGGAGGCGACGTTCGCCCATGTCGCCGATTCTCGAACCGACGGCGACCCCGACTAGATCGGCTGTTCCCAGCAGCTCGGCCGAGCCGCCCAACGCCGCCGATCCACTGGGGCCGACCCAGATGGCTACCTGCACTGGCGAGTCACGCAAACGGGTGGCTAGCTCGACGAAGTCTGGCTGACTCAGCACACTGCCGCGGCTGTCGTACTGCAGCAGAACGCCGAGAACACCGTCTTCCTCCGCCGACGTGAGTTCACGCAGGATGAAGTCGTGGAGCACCGGATCGAGCAGTCCCGAGACCTCAATAATGCGAACCTGATTGTCAGTAACGATTTCCTGGGCTGCCACCGGGGTGGCGAACCATGAAGCCAGAGTGGCGAGGAGGCCGCCGAGAACGAGAGCAACGGCCCCGAAGCGCCGAGCTACGCTGAAGGCTGGTGGTTGACTTCTTCGCTTCATCACGAGTCCTGATTGTGGCGGGGAAGGGCGGAGTGGGAAAGACCACGCTAGGGGCAACCATCGGCCTTTCGGCAGCTCGCAGCGGCCTCGACACCATCCTCGTCGAACTCGACGGCCACAGCAGCCTCGGCCGACCCTTCGGACACGCACAGCTGTCGTATGACGACGTCGATCTTTTGGCGGGACAGTACGAGCTTGAAGGCTCCTTGCGGGGGCGACAGATCACTCCCGACGATGCCTTGGTTGACTATCTCGCCAGCAGCGGCCTCGACCAAATCGGCAGTCGACTGCTGCGGAGCGGAGCAGTTGATGTGGTTTCGACCGCGGCCCCCGGCATTCGGGACCTGTTGGCACTGGGCAAGATTCGACAACTCGAAACGTCGGGCGAGGCCGACCTGATCGTCGTTGATGCACCCGCTGCCGGTCATGCGCTCACCTTTCTACGGGCCGCCACCGGTCTCCGGTCGTCGAGCACCTCGGGCCCGGTCAGGGACCAGGCCGAGGCAGTGCTTGAGATGTTCGCCGACGAAAGCCGTTGCCAGGTCGTGATGGTCACTCTTCCGGAGGAAACGCCCATCAACGAGTTGGTGGAAACGGCCTACGACATCGAGGACGAGGTTGGGTTAAAGCTCGGGCCGGTGATCGTTAACGGTGTTTGGCCCGAGATCGATGGCCTGGCCGACGAACTCGAGGCGCTCGGCCGCCAAACGTCGCGCATCGGTAGGTCTCGAGAGCTGGCATCCCGCTATCGCCTCAATCGATGTGCAGCCCAACAGGCTCAGTGTGGTCGGCTGTCGGAGGAGCTGGCCCTGCCTCAGGCCCAGGTGCCCTACCTCTTCCGTCACACCATCGACCGGGACGGTCTCGATCAACTCAGCGACGCACTCGACCAGGAGTTGGAACGGTTGGGTCTGTGATGGTGCCAGGACTCGAGGGGCTTTCGGTCGTGGTCTGCCTCGGCCCCGGTGGCGTTGGCAAAACCACGACCTCGGCCGCCTTGGCTATTGCCCTGGCCCAGGCGGGGAAGCGGGTGGTGGTCTTGACCATCGACCCGGCCCGCCGGTTGGCCGACGCCATGGGTCTCGATGACCTCTCCAACGAGCCCCGACAGCTCTCGGGTGACTGGTCGGGAGAGGTGTGGGCCGCCATGCTCGACGCCAACGCCACCTTCCGGGCCGTCGTTGAGGAACATGCCGCCGACTCGACCCAGGCCGAACGGATCGTGAGCAATCGCCTGTTCGGCGATCTGACGTCGTCGCTCTCCGGGACCCATGAGTACATGGCATCGGAGCGCCTGCACAGCCTCAATCGAGATGATCGATTCGACGTCGTCGTGCTCGACACGCCACCGAGTCGTCACGCCTTCGACTTTCTTGACAGCCCGGACCGTTTGGTTCGGTTCGTCGATCATCCCCTGTATCGCTCCATCCTGGCTCCCCGCCAAGGACTGATGCGGATGGTCAATGTCGCAGCTCAGATGGTGGTCCGGACCATCGGTCGGGTGGTCGGTGCTCAACTACTCGATGATGTTGTCGATTTCTTCGCCGCCTTCGAAGGCATGGACGAAGGCTTTCGGACACGGGCCGCCGACGTCTCCGAGCTTCTCGCGTCGGCCCGCACCGGTTACGTGCTCGTCACCACGCCTCGGGTGGAAGCCGTTGAAGCCACTCGCTGGATCCACGACGGTTTGAACCAACGAAGCATGACGCCCGCCCTTCTCATCGCCAACCGAGCGATGCCACAAGAGCTGGCCAACCCCGGCCGTATGCCGGCTGTCGCAACGTCGGCCATCGACCGCAACCTCGAACAGTTGTCGCAGATGGCATCAGATGAGAAAGAAATGATTGCCGAGTTGGCTGCCCGGCTGGAGCTGGACCGAGTGGTAACTATCGACGATCAGGCCGAACCGATCGGCGACCTGACGGGGCTGTCGGTCGTTGCCCGCTCACTTATGAGCGACTGAGCTGGTTACTCGGGTCTCGTGGGCCCAGTGATCCTGGTGGACTTACTCGTCCTCGTCGGTCTCGTCGAGGGCCTCGATGGCCTCTTCGATGCTCTCGGTGACCGGGACAATCCGGTCGAAACCGGTGGTATGCAGCAGACGGCTGAGCGCGGGGCGGTCACAAACAACGGCGATCTCGCCCTCGGCTTCCCTCGCCTTGCGAATGCCGTTGATCAGGGCTCCGAGGCCGGCCGAATCCATAAACGGAACGGCTGACAGGTCGATGAAAACCCGCGAATGTCCGGCCAACTTGCCGAGGGCCTCGCGAAAGGCGCCAACTGTGTAGGCATCGAGCTCACCTGATGGGCTGCACAGTGTGTACTCGTCTGTTTCTTCGATCTTGATGTCGAGCACGGAACCGTCCTCTCTCTTGTCAGCGCAATTGCACCGACGGATCCGGATGCTATCGGTCCAACGCACAAGGTTTAGCGGTAGTTCCATCCTCAAAGGAGTCACCCCCACCCCAAGCACCGACCCAGCCTCGGCCCACGGCGACAGATGAGGGCCTGCGAGGGTAGTGTGGGAGCGTGATCGGAGTACTTCTCGCCACGGATTCAGATGCTGTCTACAACGAGGTCGACGCGGCTCTTGCCAGCGACAATGTTGTTGTCTGGCGGGTGCGGGCCGGGGCCGATGTCATCCCGGTCATCATCGCCAAGGACCCACAGTTGGTCATTCTCGACCTTCAAATCGGCAATATGGGTGGCGTCGCCACCTGCATCGCCATACGGCAGGAAGAGGGCTATCTCCGCTTGGAAGAGCGGCCGGTCGCCCTCCTTCTCGACCGCAAGGCCGACGAGTTCCTGGCCGAGCAGGCTGGCGCTGACGGTTGGCTGATCAAGCCGATGAACCCGCTCCAACTCCGACGGCTGGCCACCGAGCTAACGGCCGCACAGTCGGCAGCCGAGATTGCCCAAGCCGACGCGGCCGAGACCGTCTAGACGGGCGTCAACCCCAATCGTTTCCCGGTACGCTCTCGGTTCACAACACGGGTTGTGGCGCAGCTTGGTAGCGCGCCTCGTTCGGGACGAGGAGGTCGGGAGTTCAAATCTCCCCAACCCGACCAAACAGCCGGCTCTCGGTCGGTTGCTGGAATCGAGCCGGCGGGCCCGATCCCGTAGTGTCCGCTGACATGGCTTCCACCATTGCCCCCGGACCGCTGCACGGCATACGCGTCCTCGATCTCTCGTCAGTGATCATGGGGCCGTTCTCGACCCAGATCATGGGTGACTACGGCGCCGAGGTCTTCTCGATCGAAGATCCCACCGGCGACACCAATCGCTCGATGGGCCCAGGTTCCCACCCCGGTCTCTCCGGTGTCTCGATGAATCTGCTGCGCAACAAGCAGAGCATTGGGCTCGACCTGAAACAACCCGACGGGCGGGATGCCTTCCTGCGGTTGGCGGCCACCTGCGACGTTGTTGTCACCAACCTTCGCCCCGGACCTCTTAGCCGGCTCGGCCTCACCTACGACGATGTCACAGCCGTCCGTCCCGACGTCGTGTTCTGTCAGGCCTTTGGCTACCCATCAGACGGTCCCAAAGCCAACGATCCGGCGTATGACGACATCATTCAATCGGCGAGCGGTATTGGTGACCTGTTCGAACGACAGGGTCATCAACCCAGCCTGCTACCCACCCTGGTTGCCGACAAGGTTGCCGGCCTGACCATCGCTGCTGCGGTGCTGGCCGCCCTTCTGCACCGAGCCACCACCGGCGAAGGGCAACACATCGAAGTGCCAATGATCGACGTCATGACATCATTCGTGCTGGTAGAGCATGGCGCCGGCGGTATCCCCGAGCCACCGGTCGACCGGGCCGGTTACCGGCGGATACTCACCCCGGAACGGCGGCCGCAGAAGACCGCCGATGGATGGATCAATGTTCTCCCCTACACCGACGATCACTACCACGCTCTCTTCCGTGCCGGCGATCGAGAGGATCTCCTCGACGACCCTCGAATTGCCACCCGCGCGTCCCGCATCGAGAACAGCGACTCGTTGTATCGCGACGTCGCAACCATTCTCTCCGAGCGTTCCACCGACGACTGGCTCGAGTTCTGCAACGAGCACGGGATTCCCTCTACCAAGGCGGCATCGCTTCAGGACCTGGTTGACGACCTTCCGGTGGAGGAACATCCGGTGGCCGGCTCGTACCGTGTCATTCCGCCGCCGGTCCGATTTTCTGCAACCCCGGCATCGGTGCGTCGGCCAGCACCCACCGTCGGTCAGGACGGCAGGTCCGTCCTGTCGGCCCTTGGCTTCGCCGACGACGAACTCGATCATCTTGAGGAGCAGAACGTGCTCTTCCATCACTGACAGGTGCGGCCCCGCACCCAACTCGAAAAATCGGCAGTATCGGGTCCGAGTCGTCAGGCCTGGTTGAGCCTGGCCCTGGCATCGGCTTCCTATGTCGTTGTCCTGGACTCGATTGGGGTATCGGTGGCGTTCGCCCAGATTGAGGAGGCCTTTCCCACCACCGAGCGCACGACTCTGGCCTGGGTCTCAACCGGCTTCAGCATCACCCTTGCGTCATTTCTTCTACTCGGCGGACGGCTGGCCGATCGTTACGGCCGCCGACGGACCTTCCTGATTGGCACCGCCGTCTACCTGCTTGGCGCGTTGGCCGCCACTGCGGCCCCAAATCTGGCGGTACTGATCTCGGCCCGCTTGGTGGGTGGAGCTGGTGGTGCCCTCTTGACTGCTACCGCCATCGCTCTCGCTCTCCCCCACTTCCCGCCCCAGTTTCGTGGTTCAGCTATGGGCTGGTTGGGAGCTGGCGGGGCGATCGCCGCCATTCTTGGCCCGATCCTTGGCTCCACCATGGTCGACCTGGTTGGTTGGCGAGGGGCCTTTGCTACCGCCATCCCGATCTGTGTCGTTGTGCTGGTGGCTGGCCCCAGGGTGCTTGAGGAAACCCAGAAAACAAGTGCCGCCGAGGGTGGCGGGCTCGATCTTCTCGACGTCGTCATTGGCACCCTCGCAGTTGGTTTCTTTGCCCTCGCCATCATCCAGGGTCGGACCTGGGGGTGGTCGGCACTCGAAACCCTGGGAGCGTTTGGCCTGTCTGCACTTCTGCTTCCCTTGTTCCTCATTCGTTCGGCGAGAAGCCAACACCCTCTGCTGGAGCTGTCGGTCTTCAAGAACCGCAGCTTCACCACCGCCACGGTGGCCCAGATGGGAACGCAGATCGGCATCTTCGCCTGGTTCTTCGGAACCCCACTGTTTCTCCAGAACGTGTGGGGTTGGTCGACGGTCGAAGCCGGATGGACGCTGGCCGCCGCCATGCTGCTGGGGTTCGTCTCCATTCCCGCTGGCCGGTGGGCTGACCGGGCGGGCTATCCCAATGTGTTGGTCACCGGCTCGCTGATCGCCGCCAGTGGTATGGCGTGGTGGATTGTCCGGATCTCCGAGACGGCGAGCATCGCCAGTCTGCTGCCCGGCTTGTTGATCTTCGGACTTGGCGCGGGCTTCGTCGGCGTTCCGGGAACGGGAGCCGCCCTGGTCACCATCCCTGACACTGAACTGGGAATGGCCAACGCCGCCCATCAGACCACCCGAAGACTGGTTCAGGCACTTGGCATCGCGGTGGCGGTTGCGGTGCTGGGTAGCCGCGATGCCGACTCGGTCACGAACTTCAAGTGGGTCTGGGCCATCACCGGCGTTGGCTACCTCTTCTCTGGCCTCACCATTTTGTTGGCCTATCCCCGGCCTGGGCCGTCCGCCGAGAACAACAACCCCTGATATCCCGGCCGTTGCCGCCGACCTCTACCGTGATGAACGTGATCGAAGAAGCCGTCGCCGGCGTAAGGCAGCAGGGTGGAGCGTGGCTTCGCGGCGCCCTCAGTGGCGACGAGGCGCTCACGGCCACCGAGATGGCATCAGCCGACGATCCCGGCCTTTTTGGGCCCGCCAGCATGATGTGGCGGGTTCATGCCGATTCTTCGATGCTCATTGGCGGTCTTCGTTCGCTGATGATTCAGACACTTCATCCTCTCGCCATGGCTGGCGTTGCCGAGCATTCCGACTATCAGCACGACCCGTGGGGCCGCCTTAATCGCACCGGGCGGTTCATCGGCGCCACCACCTTCGGCTCGACCGAAACAGCCGAGACCTCCATCGCCATGGTTCGCCGAGTGCACGATCGAGTGACCGGAACCGCTCCAGACGGTCGCCCCTACTCAGCCAACGACCCTCACCTGCTGCTGTGGGTGCACGTCACCGAGGTCGACAGCTTTCTCCAGGCCTACCGACGCTTCGGCGATGGCAAGCTACGCGACGACGAGGCCGACCAGTACGTGGCAGAAATGGCTGAGGTCGGAAGGCGTCTCGGAGTCGAAGATCCGCCTCTCACGGTCGCCCAGCTCGACGCCAGCCTCGAAGCGTTCCGCTCCGAGTGCGTCTACGGACCCCAGGCCAAACAAACCCTTCGGTTCCTTCTCAACCCACCCGGGGTCCCTTTCTTGGTGAAGGGAAGCTACGGACTCATCACCGCCGCAGCCATCACGCTGCTTCCTGGCTGGTCGCAGCGCATGATGCGCCTACCGGTGCCTCCGCTGGTCGAGCCCTTCGCCGTCCGGCCAGCCGCCAAACTGCTCACCCGAACCATCGGCTGGTTCATGGCCGCCGACTCCACCAGGAGCCACATCGAGGACGAACTGCTTACCTAGGTTGCCTACTCACCTAGGTTATTGAGATGGAACTCAGCGAGGTGCAGGCGCGGGTCGAGGAGCTCTACGGCGAAGTGGACCGGGAGCGAGGAATACCCTCGACGGTGGCCTGGCTGTGCGAGGAATTGGGAGAACTGGCCCAAGCAGTCCGCAAGGGCACGAAAGAGCAGCAGCTCCACGAACTTGGCGATGTCCTGGCCTGGCTGGCATCGCTGGCCAACCAGATCGACCTGTCACTCGAGGACGCCTTCGAGCGCTACGTCGACGACCCGCCCTAGCCCTACCTCCCTCGCGTCAGATGAGGAGTTCGGCGATCTGGACGGTGTTGAGGGCGGCACCCTTTCGGAGGTTGTCGCCGGCGACGAACATGGCCAGGCCGTTCTCTACCGTTTCGTCAGGCCGGATGCGACCAACCAACGATGGGTCGATGCCAGCTGACTTGAGCGGCGTTGGCACGTCGTCGAGGTTGATGCCGGCGGCCGCGCCCAGAAGCTCGGTGGCCCGCTCAGGCGAGATGGGTTGTTCGAAGGCGGCATTGATGGCGAGCGAATGGCCGGTGAACACCGGGATGCGAACGCAGGTGCCGGAGACCAGCAGCTCGGGAATGTCGAGAATCTTGCGGCTCTCATTTCGGAGCTTCTGCTCTTCGTTGGTCTCGCCCCGACCATCGTCGACACCGTCGCCGGCCCACGGGAGGGCGTTGTAGGCAATGGGCTCGACAAACGACGACGGCTGACCCATGTCGATGGCCGATCCGTCGTGGGTGAGTTGGCGGGGATCGCCTGCCTTCTCGACCTGCTGGGCCAATTCCTCGACTCCTGCCAGGCCAGCCCCCGAGACAGCCTGGTAGGTACTGACTACCAGCGACTTCAGGCCCGCTTCCCTATGAAGAGGAAGCAACGCGGGCATGGCAACCATGGTGGTGCAGTTGGGGTTGGCGATGATGCCCTTCGGCCGGTTGTTAGCGGCCTCATTGTTGACATCGACCACGACCAGCGGGACCTCGGGGTCCATTCGCCAGGCCGAAGAGTTATCGATGACGACCGCGCCAGCGGCGGCCACCTTGGGGGCCAGGGCTTTCGATGTTGAACCGCCAGCCGAGAAGATCACGGTGTCGAGTCCCGCGTAGTCGGCGGTGTCGGCATCCTCGACCGTTACGTCTCGACCAGCAAAGCTCAGCGTTCGACCAGCTGAACGGGCCGAGGCAAACAACCGGAGGTCGTCGACCGGGAAGTCTCTTTGGGCCAGGATCTCGAGCACAACGCTCCCCACCTGGCCGGTGGCACCAACAATTCCAACGTGCATGGGCTCAACAGTAGAGCCCTAGCCGAAAAAGGAAACCTGATTTTCGCTAACCGTCGAGGTCGAACGCGGTGTGCAGATGCTGGACCGCGGACTCGGCGACATCGGCGTCGACGACACAGCTGACCCTGATGGCCGAGGTGGAGATCATGCTGATGTTGATCTCGTTGGCGGCCAGGGTTTCGAACATTTTGGCTGCCACGCCGGGATTGGACTTCATGCCAGCACCGATGATCGAGACCCGACCAATGGCACCCGCGGTCGAGAGCGAGGTGGCTCCGATCTCGGCCATGACCTCACTTTCCAGCAGTGTGGTTGCCCGATCGAGGTCCTCGGTGGGAACCGTGAATGAGATATCGGTGTGACCCTGGTCCGACACGTTCTGCACGATCATGTCGACGTTGACATTGGCGTTGGCCAGCGACCGGAACAGCTTGGCCGATACCCCTGGCCTGTCCGGTACGTCGGCCACCGTGATTTTCGATTCAGACAGATCGTGGGTGACGGCTCGGATGATGGGCTGTTCCATTCCGTTCTCGCTCTCGTTCTTGTTGTCAGGGGAGTCGTAGGAGTCGACTACCAGGGTTCCCGGTTCCCAGGTGAAGGCCGACCGGATATGAAGCGGCACTTGATAGCTGTGTGCCACCTCTACCGACCTCATTGCCGGCTTGGGACAACCGGTGGCTGTCATCTCCAGCAGTTCGTCGAAGGTGATGCTGGCCATCTTGGTGGCCTTCTCGACCACTCGGGGATCGGTAGTGAATACCCCGGAAACGTCGGTGTAGAGCTCGCACAAGTCGGCACCTAACACATGGGACAGGGCAACCGCCGTTGTATCGGAGCCGCCCCGGCCGAGGAAGGTGACATCGCGTTCGGTGGAGACGCCTTGGCTCCCGGCCACCACGGGAACGATGCCCTCGTCCAGTGCGGCGATGACCCGTTCGGGCGTGATCTCCAGGATCTTGGCGTTGCGGTGGTTGGTGTCGGTGATGAACCCGGCCTGGCTGCCAGTGAAAGATGCCGCCGGTACGTCGACACTGGCCAGCGCCATGCACATGAGGGCGCAGGCCTTGCGCTCACCAGCGGTGATCAGCATGTCCATTTCCCGTCCCGGCCGGACATCGGAGACCTGTTCGGCCATACGGAGCAACTCGTCGGTTTCCTTGCCCATGGCTGAAATGACGAGGACGACCTGGTCTCCGCGACGTCGGCATCGGGCGACGTGATCGGCAACTGCCCGCATGCGGTCGGGGTCGGCGACCGAGGTTCCGCCGAACTTCTGAACGTAAAGAGCCACGGGCTCCAAAGGTAGCGGTCTGGGGACCGGCCTCGGCAGGGTTATTCTGTCCGCCGATGGCTACCGAAAAACGAGAACGACAGCGCGCCAACCGCCAGCAACGGCTGGAGGAAGAACGAAAGGTGGCAACCCAGCAGTCGACCAGACAACGGGTCGCACTGTTCGGAGTTGTTGCCGCCCTCGTGCTCGGCGGGCTTTTTCTCCTGTCGCAAGCTGGCGGCAGCGACAACACCGAAGAGATCACCTCACCGCTCACGCTGGCAACCACCACCACAACCGAGGCCGACGTTGACGATTCGGTCGAGACTACCGAGGCACTCACCTCGGCTGTGTCAGCACCGGAACCGGGCGGTGCCATCAGCGGCGACACCGACTGCCCGGCCGACGATGGTTCGTCGGAACGGATCACGTCGTTCGAGAGCGCACCTCCCATGTGCATCGACGAAACCAAGACCTACACCGCCGAGGTCGTCACCAA
>CALHBU010000296.1 GCA_937930655.1 uncultured Acidimicrobiales bacterium
AACGCCCCGATCATGACGAAGGCGCCACTGCCGAGCACAACTGCGGCCGCCACCGGCTTACTGGTGAGCAGATCCACGGCAAGTCGCTGGGTCGATTCGTCAACCGTTTCGGTCACCTTGAAGCGCCAGGCCAGCGCCACGAACACCACGGTCGCTGCTGCCACAACGAGAAACGGGGCTTTGAGACCGAAGGGCCCGACCAGAACAGCGGAGATGGCAGGGCCAAGGGCGAAGCCGAAAACGTCGGCCGAAAGAAGCCGGCCGAGATTTTCCCCGAGGTGCTCGGGGTCGGCCAGGATGACGATGCGCCGTATAGCTGGACTGGCGGCACCGATGCCGATTCCGGAGATCACCCGCCCTGCGGTGAGAACCAGCATGGTCTCGCCAAACGCCATCATCACCAGGCCGGCAACGTTGGCCAGCACGCCGAGCATCACTAGCTGTCGGGCCCGTCCCCGGTCGGCGATCGGGGCGATGAACACCTGGGCTACAAAGGCGGCCAGGAATCCGAGGCCGATCAACAGACCGATGGCCGTTTCCGAGATGCCGTAGGCCTCCCGATAGTCGCCGACCACGGTGAACAGGACGCCATATCCAGCAGCCAGCGACGCCGAGAGCGCGGCGAAGGGGGCAGATGGCGAATGCAGGCTGGGCAACACCGCCGGAACCGTACCGAGCCCCGCCGCTCGGTGCTGGTAATTTCCCACTCCCGTTCCGGCGGCCCGGGAGATGACCGGCGACCTGCTGGTTGAGTAACCTCGGGTACACGACCACAGGGGGTCCAGTCATGAACGTTGAACCACTCGCCGGCACCACCTTCGGAGCCACCGTCACCGATCTCGATGTTCGTTCGCTCGACCAGTCGAGCTTCGCCGAGCTCTACGACACGTGGCTCGAGTACGCACTGCTCGTGTTTCCCGGGCAATTCCTCACCACTGACGAGCAGAACACCTTCGCTAAGAGATTCGGCGATCTGGAATTTGCGGCCGCCCCGATCTCCAACATCGACGCCGATGGCAACGTCTTCCACCAGCCAGACGACGATCGAGTCAAGTCGCTGCGGGGCAACGAAGGCTGGCACATCGACAGCACCTACATGCCGGCCCAGGCCAAAGGCGCAGTGTTCACCGCCGAGATCGTTCCGAAGGACGGAGCCGACACCGGTTGGGCCGACATGCGGGCTGCCTACGACGCCCTCGACGATGCCACCCGGGACAAGGTGGCCGATCTCACCGCTCACCACTCGCTTTACTACAGCCAGGGCCGAGCCGGCTATCTCCCGACCAAGCGGAAGGAAGACGGCTCCTACGGCATGTACGGCTATCACGACTTCGATGTGTCAGTCCGGCCGCTGGTGAAAATCCACCCCGAGACCGGCCGGCCCAGCCTCTCCATCGGGCGCCATGCCCACAACATCGTTGGCATGGATCCCGACGAATCGGTCGCCTTCCTGGATGGCCTCGACCAAGCAGCCTGTCAGCCGCCGCGGATCTATCACCATCAGTGGACAGCGGGCGACGCCGTCATCTGGGACAACCGCTGCCTGATGCACCAGGGCACCCCGTTCGACATGACCCAGCCACGTCGCATGTGGCATGCCCGCATAGCGGGCGAAGAAACCGAACTAGCACTCAATCACAGCGAAGCCCTCTCGACCGAACATCTCCCCATAACCCAAGCCCGCTGAAAGCAGACACCCCCATGGCCATCAAGCCTGTCCAGCAACTCGTCGACGAAGCCAAGGCCCAGCTCGACAACCTCACGCCGGCCGAAGCCAAACGGCGGGCCGATGAGGACGGCGCCCTCATTGTCGACATCCGAGACGTGCGGGAGCTTCAGCGAGGCGGCACGGCCACCGGTGCCCTCCACGCCCCGCGGGGAATGCTCGAGTTCTGGATCGATCCGGAATCTCCCTACTACAAAGAGGTCTTCTCCGAGGATCGGGAGTTCATCCTGATGTGCGCCAGTGGGTGGCGGTCAGCACTGTCGGCCAAGACGTTGAAAGATATGGGCCTGCCCAAGGTGGCTCACGTCGAGACCGGCTTTGGTGGCTGGGAAGGCGACGGCATGCCGGTTGTCGACTACGACACCTTCAAATCAAGCACGTAGCCGGCACCGCTCCTACTGCTGGGCCAACGCTCGCTGAACCGACTCTCGGTCAAGACGAAACACCTCGGCCGGATCCAGTTCTTCGGTGACATCGATGTCGAGCCGTGAGTAGACCCCGGTGAACGGGAACGGCCCCTCGTACTCGGTGCTGACCGGCGAGCCGGCATCTCGACCGACATCCATCCCGGACATGCCGATGAACCGAAGTACAAACGGCACCTGAACGCTGGCGGCAGGTCCCCCGACCACGCCTACCGTGATCTCGGCCCCGTCGTCGTTTCGCACAAAGGTCACCGTGAGTTCGGCCGGACCGGGCGACGGCACCGGAACCCGGGCGGTGTGATGGGTACCAAACAGGTTGTAGTCGAAGACCAACTCGTCGTCCTTCGCGTACCAGGTGAAACCGGTGTTGCTGGTGCCCCACGCCACCAACGCTCCTTCGGTGGCCTCGGCCCACTCGACACTTGCTTTCATGGTCCAACTACGGCCGGCGATGGCCGGCGCCGCTTCGTTGGGCAGGCGGGACAGCGGCGGCAGGAACCGGTAGCTCGTGCTGGCGTGAGCAGTCCCCGGACGCCGCTCCCGGAACGCTATGCCAGTCACATCGTCGTCGAGCGGAAGGGCGCCGTGGTTCTCGGCCTCCGACCACCACAGATCGATCATCTCCCGGAGCTTCTCCGGGTGCTGCTCAGCCAGGTTCCGACTCTCGGAGAAGTCTTCATCGACGTAGTAGAGCTCCCAGATATCGGAGTCGAACGGTTTGCCTAGCCGGTGATAGGTGACGGCTTTCCACCCATCGGCCCAGATGCCCCGATGCCCAAACATCTCGAAGTACTGCGCCTTCTTGGTGGTCGGAGCGTCGGGTGAGTCAAAGGTGTAGCTGAGGGATGTCCCGGCCACTGGCAACTGGGGCCGCCCCTCGAACACCTCGGGCTGTTCCACCCCGACCTCGGCCAGGATGGTTGGTGTCAGATCCGAGACATGGTGGAACTGGTTCCGGATACCGCCGCCGTCCTTGATTCGCTCGGGCCAGTGGATAACCAACGGGTCCCGGACGCCTCCCCCGAACGTGTTCTGCTTGTACCACTTGAGCGGCGTGTTGCCGACCTGGGCCCAGCCCCACGGATAGTTGGAGTGCGACGTTGGACCACCGATGTCGTCCAGCCGCTCCTGGGCCGCTTCGACGTCCTCGGGAAAGCCGTTGAAGAATCGCATCTCATCGACCACTCCGGTAGCGAAACCCTCCTGGCTGGCCCCGTTGTCGGAGGTGACGATGAAGATGGTGTTGTCGAGCTCACCGATCGACTCGAGAAACTCCATGAGCCGGCCGATCTGAGCGTCGGTGTGGTCTAAGAAAGCAGCAAAAGCCTCCTGAAGTCGTGCCGCCAGCCGTTGCTCGGGCACCGTGAGATCGTCCCATGCTTTGACCCCTCGATTGCGGGGCGAAAGTTCGGTTCCCTTGGGGATGATGCCAAGCTCCAATTGCCGCTCGAAGTACTTCTGACGGATAACATCCCAGCCTTCGTCGTACCGACCCCGGTACTTCTCCAGGTACTCCGGTGGTGCCTGATGGGGTGAGTGGGTTGCCCCCCAGCACACATAACTGAGGAACGGGCGGTCGGGTCGAACCGACTTGGATTCTCGGATGAAGTCGATGGCCTTGTCGGTGAGGTCGGCCGACAGGTGGTAGCCGTCGCCTCGGATCGACCGTGGTTCCAGGTGATGGTTGTCGACCGTCAGTTCGGGATGGAACTGGTCGGTTTCGCCTTGTAGGAAGCCGTAGAACCGATCGAAGCCCCGCTGGAGCGGCCAATCGTCGAACGGACCAGCCATGGAGGTCTCGGTCATGGGCCCGAGGTGCCACTTGCCAATGGCAGAGGTTGCGTAGCCAGCATCGCTCAGGACCTCGGCTACGGTCGCCGCGTTGTGGCTGATTCGACCCCGCATATTCGGGTAGCCGGTGTCGAAGTTCGAGATGGCTCGCATCCCCACCGTGTGGTGATTGCGGCCGGTCA
>CALHBU010000297.1 GCA_937930655.1 uncultured Acidimicrobiales bacterium
CAACCGTCTCCCCGTCGGTCAGCACGCCATCGGTGATCTTCGTTCGAGGAGCATCGATGCCCAGGGTGGTGACTACAAGCGCTCCCTGCCAGCTAATCGTGCGCACCAATTGTTCGATGGCATGCGGGCCACCGGTGGTGCCGACGCTCATCACTGCAACCACACGGTGATAGAGGGTCGAGGCACCCACCAACCAATCGAGTGCATTCTTCGTAACCCCGGCCAGCCCGGCCGCGTATTCGGGGGCTGCAATCACCAATCCATCGAGCTCAGAAAGCTGCCGACGAAAGGTGACGACGGTGGCCGGCGGATCGTCGACCAGCTCAGGCGAGAAGGGCGGGATGGTCTCGAGCCCGGTTACGGCGATGGTCTCAGCTCCCGCCTCCTCTAGGTGCACAGTGGCGACGGCAAGAGCGACGGCATTGCTCGACTCAGGACCGAGACTTCCGACCAACAGCCCGATACGTGTCACCCGGCCGGCCGCTGCTCGGCGTACACATGAAGTACGCCGGAATAGGCCGATACCCAGACCTCATCGTTGAAGGGGTCGTAAGTGATTCCGATGGGCTTGTCGGCGGTGCGGAACTCCTGCAGGATTTCGAAATCGGCCGTTCGAACCTTGGACATGGTGTTCGAGTTGTAATTGACAACATAGAGACTCAAGCCGTCGGTGGACATAGCCATGCTGCGAGGTGCGGCCCCGGTGGTCACCCGGTCCAGAATCTCACCGGTGCTGGGATCTATCTTCACCACGGTGCCAGCGCTGTTTAGCGTTGCATACAGAACAGAGTCGTCAGGGCTGAGGATCAGATGGCGGGGACCGGGCCCGACACCCTCCAGCTTTGTCTGGGAGTAGTCGGTCAAATCGACAACGGCGATGTCAGACGAGCCCATCACCGCCACGTAGGCGATCGTGCCATCGCTGGTGATGGCCAAGCCTCGAGGGTGTCGGCCTACCTCGACCTCGGTGATCAGTGCCCCGTCGGCCAGATCGATCACCGACACATCGAACGTGCACCAATTCGACACCAGCAATCGTTGCCCGTCGGGTGTGACAGCCAGAAACTTCGGAACCGAGCCAACCTGGTACACGGCGTCGATAGCCAAGGTCTCGGTATCGACCCGATAGACAAAACTGTCGTCGCCCGCCCCCTTGTTGCATCCGTCGCTGCCACCGCCGGAAAAGCCGGGACCGTACATGCGGTAGTTGGAGACGTAGGCGTAGCGGCCGTTGGGAGAGAAGGCAGCCTCGACTGGAGCGCCCATGTACGTACCTTCCTCCACATCGAAGCCGTAGGCCGAGAGGTCGACGCTGTCGGGAATGGTGGCTGCCAATTCCTTATCGGCGGTGAACACACTGATGGTGTGCCGGTACATCATGTTCTGGGCGAAGTAAAAGCCATGCCCCGATGCCACCACTGACTTTGATGAAAGATCGCCGGTGAGGTCGAGCAGGTGGACTAACTCGGTTTGATCGGAGGGAACTGCGGTTGTCGTGGTGGGGGCCGATGTGGTCGTCGCTGGGGCCGCCGTGGTTGGAACAGCCGTGGTTGGGACAGCAGTGCTCGGGACAGCCGTGGTTTGCTCAGCGGAGGAGCTTGACGATGCAAGGTTCGAGGCGACTCCAAGCGTGTTGGCTGATGAATCAGAAACTGCAGATCGAAGACTGGGGCCAACGATGCTGACTGCCAGCATGACCATGAGAGCCATCAGCGTTCTATTGGCCCAGTTCACGAGAACCGATGCCCACCGATTGTCGAGAAGTCGCTGCTTCCATTCATCGACGGCAGGCTAGTGGCATGCCCATCCGATTCTCCGAACCGGCAGGACCGGAAAACCTGGTCAACGACAACCCGTTAGCCCTATTGATTGCCATGTTGCTGGACCAGCAGATCCCTATCGAGTGGGCCTTTGCCGGACCGGCCCGACTGGCCGAGCGGTTGGGTTGCGATCTCGATGCCCGCCATCTGGCCGAGCTCGGCGAGGAGGCGCTCGTGGCGCTGGCGGTTGAGAAACCGGCCATTCATCGCTACCCGGCCGTCATGGCCAAACGGATCCATCAGCTCTGCGAGTTCATAGTCGACAGCTACGACGGCGATCCGCGTCGCATCTGGCATCGGGCCCGTTCGGGACAGGTGGTCTTCGATCGTTTGTTGGAGCTGCCCGGTTTCGGGGACGAGAAGTCGAAGATCACCCTTGCTGTACTGGCCAAGCGGTTCGGTCGGGCCGTGCCCGGTTGGCAGGAACTGGTTGCCCCGTTCGACGACGACCAGCCCCGTTCGGTAGCCGACGTTGGAAGCTCAGACGATCTCGAACGACTCCGAAAACACCGTACAGAGCAGAAGGCAGCCGGCAAGAAGAAGACCGACTAAACGTTCGGAAGTGGCCCTCAGCTGAGCTGGTTGTCGATCCGGGTGAACCAGCCGAGCAAGATGGCCATCGCTCGAGGATCGTGGCGCAACAGGTGACCCGCTCCGGATACCACCCGCAGCTCGGCGCTACCGTGGGCCTCGGCTACCAATCGAGCATCAACCTGCGGAACGACATCGTCGTCGCCGCCGTGCAGCAGAAACAGCGGGCGAGGAGCCAGCCGCTCGGCCGCATGAGCTGCCTTGACCAGTCCAAGCTGGTCTCGCCAACCGGCCAGATCTTCGGGAAAGGTCTCGGTCTTGATGGCCCCAACCTGGTGAGCGTGGGCCAACAGCCGCTCGTGGTTGGTCACCCAGTCGTCGAAATCAGCAGGCGAGCCGACCATTGCTGCGCCGGCGACGTTGTCGTCGTCGGCAACTGCTGCCAGGCCAACGCTGCCACCGGTACCAAAACCACATACCCAGACCCGGGTGGTGTCGGCCTGCTCCCGAAGCGCCCGAACCCCAGCCCGGACATCATCCATCCAACCACCGAGGCTGAAGTCGCCCGTCGAAGCGCCACAACCCCGGAAGCGGATAGCCAGAGCTACCCAACCCAACTCATCGGCAATTCGATTGGCTAATTCGGGAAGATCGGCACCGATGTGCTCGGCCCACACTGCGCCCGAAGGGAAACCATGGAGAAGAAGTACTCCGGGCCGTGCGGTTCCAGCGGGTACTGCCGGTCGAGCCAGGTGGCAGTCGAGCACCGCCCCATCGGTTGACTCGATGCGAAGCTCGTCAGTCAGCGGTGCTCCCCCGGTAGAGCTTGAAACCCCGGTTGCGAGCCTCGACTGCGGTGTCTGGACCAAATGACTGGTAGGTGCCGGCCTCCATCAATTCGGAGATCAGAGCCTCCTCCTCTGCGGTCTCGAGGCTGTCAACGTCGTAGACGATCAGGCTTCGTTTGTCGCCGACGAACTGGAAGTGCTCGAACTTGGTGGGACGCTTCATCACCATCGATGCTAGCTGTCCGGGGCCGATCTGAAGAGCTGGATGCCGACGCGAAAGAGGAGCGACCAACTTGGTCGCTCCTCTCCCGTTTACTTCTTGCTGGGGACCCGATGACTCCGTTACTTCGACGGCTGGGACTCAACCGTCACTTCGGCATCAGGGGTGACCGGCGTGGTATTCACCAGCGGTCCAGCTGTCCGACTAGCGGCCAGCCACCTCCAAGGTCCCAGATCGTTTATCAATCAGTTGGACCACCTCCTTCCTCTTGGTACCCACAGTTTGGCACAAGGCAAAGGACGAGGGGAGATCATTTACTCCAGTTCGGCGTCGCCGCCGCCTTCGAGTTCGGGGGCATCCAACAACGGCAGCTCGGCCAGGTCCTGCTCGACCTTGACCGGATCGTCCAGATGGATCGCGCCCACTACCTGAAGATAGGACGAATGAGCTTCGACCACCGCTTGGACGTGTTCGCGCTCGACCTCGAAGCGATTCACGTCAGCCCGTTCGAGGATGTAGTCGACGGCATCGAATTCCTCGAACACAACCGGCCCATCAACGGCGTCGCCCCGAGATGAAGTCTCTGGCGCAAAGTGGAACGCCTGTATCCATTCCAGGTGGAGGCGAAGGATCCGGCGAAGTTCCTCGTAACTGAGAACCGCGGTGACGTCAGCGGGTAGCGCCGATGCACAGAACTCAATGGCCTCATGGGCGTCGACCACGATCTGGTCCGGCATGTCGTTGGTGCGTCCAACCGCCCACCCCACGAACAACAGGGCGATGACCACCACCAGGACTGCGGCAAGAAGAAGCAGGGCGACGGCCACCACCTCACCGTACTCTGCCCCCTAGAGACTCAGCTGCCAAAGACTCAGCCCAAAACGCGTTCTGGCACCGGGTAGCTACCACCAGGTGGCATCTAGCCGGTGCCAGAAAAGGCTTGCCAGTTATGTTGGCGGCGCCGGCTAGAGGCCGATGCGCTGAGCCAGCAACTCCCGGTGGTAGGCCGGATCGCCAAACATCAGCTCGGAGCTCTTGGCCCGCTTGAAGTACAGGTGAGCCGGGTGCTCCCAGGTGAAACCGATGCCACCGTGGATCTGGATGTTCTCGGCTGCGGCGTGGAAGTACGCCTCGGAGCAGTAGGCCTTGGCCAGCGATGCGGTGGCGGCCAACTCGTCGTTCATCTCAGCCGCGCACCACAGGCCGTAGTAGGCGGCCGACTTGGCCGACTCGACCTCGAGCAGCATGTCAGCGCACTTGTGCTTGATGGCCTGGAACGAACCGATGGGCCGACCGAACTGCACCCGGTCCTTGGCGTACTGGACAGCCATCTCGAGGACGAACTGTGCGCCACCGACCTGCTCGGCGGCGAGGGCCACCGCGGCGAGGTCGAGAACGGTTACCAGGGTGTCCCAGCCGCCGCCATCGGTGCCGATGAGGGTGCCCTGGGCGCCGTTGAGTTCGATCTTGGCCTGCTTGCGGGTCTGGTCCATGGTGGACAGGGCAGTGGCGGTGACGCCGCTGTCGCTGCCGTCAACGGCGTAGAGGCTGATGCCGGCTGCGCTCTTGGCTGCCACGATGAGCAGGCTGGCGGTGTGGCCGTCGATCACGAAGCTCTTGGTGCCGGTGATCTTGCCGTCGCCATCTGCGGTCGCGGTGACTGCTGATTCGTCCCACTTGCCGTTCTCTTCGGTGTACGCCAACGCCGCGATTGTTTCGCCCGATGCGATGCCGGGCAGATAGTTGCCGGCCGCTGCGTCGTCACCGGAGTGCATGATGGCGAGGGATGCGAGCACGCTGGAGAAGAACGGGGCGCACAGGAGAGCGCGACCCATTTCTTCCAGCACCACGCCGAGCTCGACGAAGGTGAAGCCCTGGCCGCCGTGCTCTTCGGGAATGATGAGGCTCTGAAGGCCCATCTGCTCGGCCATCTGGCTCCACACGGCTGCGTCGTAGCCGCTGTCGGTTTCCATCAGTTCACGAACCGTTGCTTCGGAGGACTTCTCCTCCATGAATGAACGGACGAATTGGCGGAGCTGTTCTTGCTCCTCGGTGAAGGCAAAGTTCATGGACGAGAAGGTAGCCAGTCCGACAACACGTAGCCACCCGACATGTGTACACGTGTGCTACACCCCAGCTTGATGCTCTAGCCTTGCGAGATGGACGACGTTATTGGCGTACGCGAACTTCGTAACTCGGTGTCGGCTGTGTTGCGACGGGCGGGACGAGGCGAGCGCTTGGTCGTGACCGTCGACGGCCGCCCGGTGGCCCAGCTTGGCCCGCTTATGCCCGACCACGATGGCGTGACCCTTTGGGACCTGGCCGGCGCAGGATTGATCGAGCCACCTCGACGCCATGACCTTCCTTCCGAACCTCAACCTCTTCCTGTGCCAGCAGATGTGCGAGTCGATCGTTTGCTCGATCATGTGCGAGGTCGCTGATGCTGGTGCTGGATACTTCGGCGTTACTTCGCCGCTACATCGCCGATCGAGACCGCTCGTTGGTGCTCGACGCCATGCAGGAGGCTTCGGCCTGGGCTAGCTCGGCGCTGGCCAGGACCGAGCTTCAACTGGCACTGGTCCAGGCGGCCAACAGCCCGGTGGCCCGAGACGAACTGTGGGCAGCGGTCCGGGCTGACTGGGATGCCTTCTGGGAACTCCCGATCGATGGCCGGTGTTTGGCCCGGGCCACCGAGATCGGCGCCACCTTCGGCTTGGGCACCGTCGACGCCATCCATCTAGCAGCCGCCGATCGGCTGCCACGTCCAGCCAAGTTCCTGACGTTCGAGCGTCAGCAGATTCCCGCCGCCGCCGAGCTGGGCTTTGAAGTCATCAGCCCCTTCGACGCTGTCTAGAAAAACGATCGCTGGAACAACGATCGACGTCAGGGAAGATCGAAATGCTGGTAGTCGACCAGCGACGTCCAACGCCCACCCCACCGCCAGCCGAGGGCATCGAAGGCCCGGGTGACAATGTCGCCCTCTCGGATGAGTGCCGGGTGATACCGAGAACGGTCGAGGAAGGGCTCACCGTCGGGTGGCAGAACCACCGAGCCGCGCTGGTACGGGTTGTAACGAGGGTTGATGTCGAGAGCCCGCCCATACGCATGATTGGACCAGCGGGTTCCACCGGTGACGGGCCGACAGTTGAAAGCGGAGGTGTTGTTGGCAGCCATCGACGCATCGTCGTCGCCATCGAAGTGATCGATGGTCTGCATCAGCTCGATCGGGTATCGGGCCTCGTACAGCTGACCGAAGACGCCGGCCACGTCCTCGGCAACCGAACCATGCACCACCAGCGCTCCGATGCCGGCAGCACCATCGAAACCGACGTAGGAAACGGTGAGTAAGCGAAGATCCGCGGGAGCAACCGGACAACCGGGGCGCCAGGAAACACCAAGATCAGCCGCCGCTACCGCGGCCACGTAGGACTCGAACGGCGGCAGGTCGGGCAACCTGGTCCCAGTCTGCTCAATGAACTCCGGTGACTCGCTGAAATGCAGCACCACGCGCTCACGACTGAGTCCCGCCGTCAGCCTCCCCAACCAGTAGTCACGTCCACCGGCATCAGGAGATCGCCCAAGCACATTTCGGTAAACGACCTCGAGGAAGTTCTCGTCGTCGGCTGCGTCGAAGCGCTGTTCGAATTCTTCGGACGTGACGAAGAAGCCGGCAACCGA
>CALHBU010000298.1 GCA_937930655.1 uncultured Acidimicrobiales bacterium
TGCCGAGGGTGAAGAAGTCGTTCCGCCGGGCCCACCAATCATCACGTTCTCCGTCTCCCAAGACGCCCTTGATGCAGCCGAAGCAGCAGGAGGCGAGAACCAAATCAGCCTTGCTGCCGGTGCCATACCGAACGGCATCGACCAGGTCGCCTTGGACGCCGACTACGCAGAACGCCTCGAGGTCTCGGTTGGGGATCAGATCGAGTTCGCCACCCCCGATGGAAACAAGACCTTCGAACTGGCCGGCATCGTCCAATTCCCCATCACCGGCGGCGCCTACTTCGTAATGTTCGACTTCGAGTCGGCTCAGATGCTTTACGAGAAAGAAGGCCTGGTCGACTCCATCGAGCTCTCGGCGGCTCAGGGCAGCACCCCAGACGAAATGATCGCGGCGGTGGCCGAGGTACTTCCAGAAGAAGCAGAAGTCATCGATCAACAGGCGCTCATCGCCAACGATCAGGAGGACTTCAACAGCTTCATAGGCATCTTCCGCAACGTGCTACTGGCCTTCGCCGGTATTGCCCTCTTCGTCAGCCTGTTCATCATCTACAACACCTTCGCCATTCTGGTGAACCAGCGGATGACGCAAATCGGCATGCTTCGAGCCATCGGCGCAACCGGCAGCCAGATTCGTCGATCGGTCGTGATGGAGTCGGCACTGGTTGGACTGATCGGTTCGATCATCGGGATTGGGGCCGGTGTCGGCGTCGCCAGCCTTATCAAGGCCGGCTTTCAAGCAGCTGGCGGTTTCCCGGAAACAGGCACGGTGATCACCAGCACCACCGTCATCATCAGTATGGCCGTCGGCATCATCGCCACCGTGCTCTCGGCCTTGGGCCCAGCCTTCCTGGCCAGCAGGGTGAGCCCCATCGCCGCTATCAGAAACGAGGGCCCATCCCAACGTTCGACCAACCGTCGGATCATCGGTGGCGCCGTGATTCTGGCAATTGGCCTGCTGCTGCTCGGGCTCGGATTGTTCGCATCGAGCTCGGCTACTTCGGTGCTGACCTTGCTCGGCGTCGGTGCAGTCTTCATGTTCGTTGGGGTTGCGCTGCTCAGCGTGCTTTTCGCCGGCCCGGTTGTGAGCTTCCTCGGTCGGCCGGTCGTATTGGGAGCCACGCTGCTCGCACTCGGGCTGTTGCTACCGATCCTTACCTTTGCCATTGGTGATGGCGCCCCCGACAGTGTGTTGTCGGGCATCATCTTCGTCCCGAAGATCCTCGTCTCGGTCGTCGCCGTAGTCGTTGGCTTGTCGATCATCGCCTCCGGCCTCAGCGGCAGAGCTATCGGACTAGGCGGGTCGGGCGGGTCGCTCGAAGGTCAGTTGGCCAAGCTCAACGCGGCCCGCAGCCCTCAGCGCACAGCAGCGACCGCTACCGCCCTCACTATCGGCATCGCTCTCATCAGCACCGTTGGCACCGTTGGAGAGTCGCTGAAGGCATCGTTTGCCGACAGTCTCGACGGTGGCGTCCAAGCCGACCTTTTCATCTTCGATGTCGATACCCAGTCCGACTTCTCGACCGACGTGGCTACCGCCATCCGTGAAGTGGACGGCATCGGAAGTGTCAGCTCGTTCCGATTTAACGAGGTACGCCTTGGCGAAGACGTCGAGGCCGTCACTGCGTTCGACTCCGACACCGGCACGACATTGGTGAATTTCGACGTATCGGAGGGCGACCCCACCTCGCTCGGCGACAGCGGCGTCATGGTCTTCCGGGACGAGGCTGATCGTCTTGAACTGGCCGTGGGCGACACGCTGACCGTGGAGTTCCCCGACAAAGAGTTCGAGGACCTCACCGTGGTTGGCATCTTCGAGGACAACTCGATTCTCAACTCACCCATCCTTATCGACAACGCCGTCTACAACCGGCACTACACCGACCTCGACGACGGCTTTGTGGGCGCATCAATCGCCGAAGGGGCCGACCCTCTGGCTGTGAAGGCCGAGGTCGATGCCATCGTCGCCGACTACAGCGGTGTCGAGGCCCAGAACCAGGAACAGTTCCGAGCCGACCAAGAAGGCCAGATCGATGGGCTCATCACCCTCATCAACTTCATGCTCAGCTTCGCCCTCTTCGTCGCCTTCCTCGGTGTGATCAACACCATCGTGCTCTCGGTGGTCGAGCGCACCAAGGAAATCGGCCTGCTTCGGGCCATCGGCACAACCAGAAAGCAGCTCCGCTCGATGATCCGCTGGGAAGCGGTGATCGTCTGTCTCTTTGGTGCAGTGCTTGGCATCGCGGTGGGCGTAGTGTTTGCCTACGCCGCGGTGTCTGCCATACCGGACGACATCATCGGCACCTTCGCCTTCCCGTTCGAAACTCTCGTGTTCGGCATTCTGGTCGCCGCCCTGGCCGGAGTGTTGGCTGCTCTGTTCCCTGCGCTCAGTGCATCGAGAAAGAACGTGCTTGCAGCAATTTCTTCCGACTGAATCCCAGGAGTCCTCACGTGACGAACGCTGACGTACCAACTGCTGATGTGACCACCATGGCCGCCCGCACCGAAGGAGCCGTCAAAATCTACGGCTCCGGCGACACCGAAGTCCACGCCCTCCGCCACGTCAACGTCGGCTTCGAAAAAGGCCGC
>CALHBU010000299.1 GCA_937930655.1 uncultured Acidimicrobiales bacterium
ATCATTCCGCCAGCCCGTCGGGCCATCGTCCTGACTTCCGAGGGAGCGCCTGGTGAGAAGCTCGGCACGTTCTATGCCGCCTATCTGGCCGGCTTCGTCTTTGGTCCACCAATAGCCGGGGTTCTTGCCGAGATCGGCAACGTTCGGCTTCCGTTTCTCGTTTTCGGTGGGTTGGTTGGCCTGAGTTTGTTCTCGATTCTCGGGGTGGACATGCCCGAGGCCAGCCCTGAGGCAGCCAAACCCACTGCTGAGCAAAAGATGGTTCTGCGGCGTCTTCTTCGGCGGCGGAACGTGTTGGCGGCCCTGCTGGTCGTGATCTCCTTCCGCTACTCGATCGGCGTCTTCGAACCGCTGTGGGCCACCCACCTCGACGACCAAGGAGCCTCGACCAGGCTCATCACCTTGTCGCTCACCAGCTTCGCCCTCCCCATGTTGCTGGTGGCTAGGCCGGCCGGCCGACTCGGTGACCGACTCGGTTCTCGCTACGTATCGGTTCTGGCCGCGTTGGCCACCGTTCCCATGATGGCCACCTACGGCTACTCGCCCTACATCTGGCTGATCTTGCTGGTAGCGGTGCCTCATGGGTTGATGGAAGCGATGCTCTCGCCCGCATCGCAAACCGCAATTGCCGAGGCGTCGCCCGAGGAAGACACAGCAGCCGCTCAAGGACTGGCCGAGGCTTCGGGTTCGGGGGCTGCGGCCTTCGGAGCCTTTACCGCCCCCTGGGTCTTCGATCAGTACGGCTCGGGCGCAGCGTGGTTAGCGGCTGGGGCAATCATGGGCGGGCTACTGGGACTCAGTTGGTGGCTAGATCCGCCCCGTCGACGCAAGGCCGAGCAGGAACCGAGCCATAACGGTGCCAGCCAACAGAGCGGTCATGCCGCCGACGTCGTGGGGAGGACTGACGGTCTGAAGATCGAACCCGACCCAGGAACGGGCGCTGAGCTCATCGATTAGCGCAAGCCCGTCGGCGGCTGCGACCCCACCCCAGGCTGGAGTGCAAACCCCGGGCGCGACCGACGGGTCGAAGACGTCCATGTCGAAGCTGAGGTGGGCCGAACCCTGGCCCAGCAAGCCAAGGACTAGGGCCGCCAGTTCGCCGGTTCCCATCTGTTGCCATTGGTCCATGGTGATGAGGTTGAACCCGAGCTCTTCGGCGTGATGCCAGGCAGCCGGGTCGTAGGTCGTTCCCCGCAGACCGATGTGGAAGGAACGACGAGGGTCGATCAGGCCCTCTTCCACCGCCCGAGTGAACGTGTGAGCCGTCGTGAACCCTGGCCCGGGATAGCTATCGGTATGGGCATCGATGTGGACGACGGCGAGGCCGTCGTGGCGGGGCCCAACAGCTCGAAGGACCGGGAGAGTGATCAGACCGTCGCCGCCGATGGCTAGCGGTACCGCTCCCCTGTCGATCACGTCCTCGACCAGCGACGTCGCATTCGGGAACGACGCTTCGACCTGGCCAGACACCACAGCGGCATCACCAACATCGACCAATCCATTCTCTTCGACAAGGTCGATGCCGCTCGCAGGATCGAACGGCATGATCAGCGCCGATTGGTCCCGAATCGCCGACGGGCCGAGCCGGGAACCTATGCGGGTGGGATGGGTGCCGGCGTCGAACGGAATACCGACGATGGCGGCGCCGATACCGCCATCCCGGTCGGCCGGTGCACCCATGAATGTCGTCACTGAATCGAACCTAGTGCGAGCCTCGTCGTACTACCGTTCCGCACTATGAAGTTCGCCTCGCTCGTCGATCGCATCTCCGGCACAGGTACCGACGGTTGGGCAGTCAACTTCGCAGCCTGGGAAGCGCAGGAACGGGGCGAGGACGTCATCGTTCTGAGCGTCGGCGATCCCGACTTTCCGACGCCGCGACCGATCGTCGATGCGGCTATCGCTGCCTTGGAAGCCGGCGACACCCACTACACCGAGATCAACGGCCGCCGCCCGCTACGGCAGGCCATCGCCGATCGATTCACTGAACACACCGGTGGCTTATGGACAGCAGACAACGTGATGGTGATGGCGGGAACCCAGCAATCAATGTTCGCTACCGGGCTGTGTTTGTTCGAAACCGGCGACGAGGTGGTCATACCGAACCCCATGTATCTCACCTACGAGGCCACGCTCCGAGCCGGCGGAGCCGACATCATCACCACCGAACAGACGGCTGAGGACGGGTTTCGTCTCGACCCAGCGGAGCTCGACGCGGTCTGCACCGATAACACCCGGGCCATCGTGATCACCACGCCGAACAACCCGACCGGAACCGTTGCCTCCGTTGACGAACTGGAAGCGGTCGCTGAGATCGCCAAGGAAAGGGACCTTTGGGTTCTGGCCGATGAGGTCTACGGCGAGCTTGTTTTTGAGGGGCGGCACCATTCGATAGCGGCCGTGCCGGGGATGGCTGAGCGAACGGTCACCCTCAGTAGTCTTTCGAAATCTCACGCCATGACCGGTTGGCGCATCGGTTGGGCCATCGGGCCGACCGAACTCATTAACCACTGTGCAACCCTCGGTATGGCGCTGGCCTATGGTCTGCCCGGATTCGTTCAGGAAGCGGCGCTGGAAGCGGTCACCAGCCAGCACGGCGCCGTCGAAGAGATGCGGACCACCTATCGACGCCGACGAGACCTGGTACACGTCGAACTCGAGGGCGTGCTTCCGGTCCTCGTTCCGCAGGCCGGCATGTACGTGATGGCCGACGTCAGGGCCTACGGCATGTCAGGTCTGGACTTTGCCTGGGCCTTGTTTCGGGCCACCGGGGTGTCGGTCGTCGACGCCGGATCGTTCGGCCCCGCAGCCGCTGGCTGGATCCGCATCGCCTTCACGTTGGGTGAGGACGAGTTGCGAGAAGCGTGTCGTCGCATCGCAGCATTCGTCGCAACTCTGGAGGCCACATGACAACTTCGCTGGTGGTTGGTGGAACGGGTCCAACCGGTCCCTACGTGGTCAACGGCCTGATCGAGCGGGGCTACGACGTGACCATTTGTCATACCGGACGTCATGAGAGCCCCGAGAATCCCTCGGAGATCACCCACATTCACACCGATCCCTTTGACCGGGACGCCATGGAAACGGCGCTCGGGTCTACGCAGTACGACCTTGCCATCGTCATGTACGGCCGACTTCGAGATCTGGCTCCTCTCCTCGCCGACCGCGTCGGGAGGATCATCACCATCGGCGGCGTCGGTGCGGTGAAGGGGTGGGTGGACCCCGATGATCTGTTTCCTTCATCCATGACGGTGCCGGCCCCGGTCGATGCGCCGCTCGCCGATGCCGATGAGCCCATCGGCAAAATCCGCAGAATCGTCGAGACAGAGCAGACAGTCTTCCGCCATCATCCCACTGCCATTCATCTCCGCTACCCGATGTTGTATGGCCCTCGACAGTTGCTTCCAAGGGAATGGCCGTTGATCAAGCGGGCCCTGGACGGCCGTCGTCGGCTGGTTTTGTCCGACGGGGGTTTGACCCTGAAATCGGCGGCGTACGTGGAGAATGCAGCGGCGGCAGTGATGTGCGCAGTCGATCGGCCACAAGCCGGTAGCGGCAAGATCTACAACGTCACCGACGACCGGGCGCTCAGCCTCCGCCAGATCGCTGAGGTGGTCGCCGATGAGCTGAACCACAGCTTCGAGATCATTTCGCTGCCTCACGAACTAGCAGTGCCGGCCTGGCCGTTGGTGATGCACTGGTCGAGTGGCCATCGAGTCGTCAATACCCTCCCGTTGCGAATCGACCTCGGCTACGCCGATGTGGTTCCACCCGAGGATGGTCTCCGCCGAACCGTACGTTGGCTGGTCGACAATCCACCCGACGATCGGGCCGCTAGTCGGCTTCAAGACCCGTTCGACTATGCCGCCGAGGATCTTCTCATCGAGCGCTACCAGTCAGCGGTAGCCAGTGTCGATATCCCGCCGTTCTCTTCTCCCCCCGGGTACGGAGGTGCCTACTACGGGCGAACGCCCAATCCAGCCACCGGTACCAGTCGGGTAGAACCGGGCTCGTGAGGACGTCGGGGCCAAGCTCGCCCGGGGCCGCATGGCCGCCGTTCGTCCAGCAGCGTTAGTGTCCCCTCGATGACCGATGCCGAGACGCTCCAATGGGCCGACGCCACCGACCAGGCCGACTTGGTCAGTAGGGGCGACGCCACCCCTCTCGAACTGGTCGACGCCGCCATTGAACGAATCGAGAAGCTCAACGACTCTCTCAACGCCGTCATCTGGACCGACTTCGAAGCGGCACGAACGAGCGCAGCCAATCATGACCGCTCGGGTCCGTTCGCTGGCGTCCCTTTCCTGCTCAAAGACATCGGGGCGACCCAGGCCGGTCTTCCCTACTGGCTGGGGAACCAGGCGCTGAAGAAGCAAAACAACCAAAGCGTTGGCGATACCGAACTTGGCTCCCGTTTCCGAGCTGCAGGGCTCATCACCCTTGGCAAGACGAACCTTCCCGAGCTTGGCAGCTGTCCCACCACTCAACCTCTCAGCTGCGGACCGACAAACAATCCGTGGGATCTCAGCCGCTCACCAGCGGGGTCGAGCGGCGGATCGGCAGCCGCAGTAGCGGCCGGAATGGTTCCCATGGCTCACGCCAACGACGGCGGTGGGTCGACCCGACTCCCCGCCGCCTGGTGCGGGCTCGTTGGGCTCAAAACCACTAGGGGTCGGGTCCCAAATCGATGGAACATCTCCCGTCTGGTATCGGAGCTCGTGGTTTCTCGCTCGGTTAGGGATACCGCAGCGCTGCTCGACGCGGTCGAGGGCGCCACCGATGGCGACCTGTTCTCTGTCGACCGCCCGAACCAGGCGTACACGGCGTCCCGATTGCTCCCGCCGCCACCGCTCCGAGTAGCCGTACTCACCGATGGCGGGACTCATCAGGTCGACCCCGAGTGCGTGCTCGCAGTAGAAGACACCGCCACCATGCTGGAGTCGATGGGCCACCACGTGGAGGTCGTCGACAGTGAGGCTCTGCTGGGCGGAGACAGCTCGGTAAACGGGAGGCTTTGGATGGGCGGCATCGCCCGCCGGGTCCAGATGCTCAGTGACTACGCAGGTCGGGAGCTCACCGAAGACGAGGTCGAGCCGTACAACTGGACGGCCGCCATGCGGGGGGCGTCGGTCTCCGCCGCTCAGCTGATGGCAGCTGAAGAGCAGCAACAGGCCTGGTCGGTTCTATTCATCGAGTGGATGTCGAATTTCGACATTCTGCTCACGCCAACCTCAGCCTGCCCGCCCATGGAAACAGACTCCCTTTGGCCGCCCGACGACAAGCCGTGGAAGGTCGCATCGAGCTACGCCCGAATCGGGCTCTTCACCCTCCCGTTCAACGTGACAGGGCAGCCGGCCATCTCTCTCCCGCTCCACGAAACACCCAGCGGTCTTCCAGTTGGGGTGCAACTGGTGGCCGGCATGGGGCGTGAGGATGTTCTGTTGCAGTTGGCTACTCAGTTGGAAGAAGCCATGCCCTGGGCCCAGCGTCGACCGGTGAACTCATGACGGTCGCACCCCTCACAGGAGTACGAGTGTTGGAAGTCGCCAACATGATTGCTGCCCCCGGCGCGGCAGCAATGATGGCCGACCTCGGCGCCGAGGTGATCAAGGTCGAGCCGATCAGTGGCGACATTCTTCGTGGCCTGGTGCTCGGGCCTGAACAATCGCCGGATCCCTGGTTCGAGCTCGACAACCGGGGTAAGCGGGCCATCTCGGTAAACCTCGATGAGCAGCGAGGTATCGACCTCGTGCATCGGCTGGCGACATCGGCTGACGTCTTCATCACCAATCTCACGCGAGCCCGACAAGAACGCTTTCAACTGACCGCAACCCAGCTTCATACTCACGTTCCTGAGCTGATTCACACGTCGCTGAGCGGCTACGGCGGCGTCGGGCCGGAGGCCGACCGGCTGGCCTACGACATGACGGCATTCTTTGCCCGAGGCGGAGTTCAGAGCCTGGTCCGCGAGCCAGGCGGCGGGCCGGCAGCCTTCCGGCCGGGCCAGGGCGATCACACCTCGTCGCTGTCTATCTTGTCGTCGGTCTTGGCCGCCCTCCGGCTTCGAGACCAAACCGGCGAAGGGCAGGTGGTCGAAGTGGCCCTAATGCACGTGGCAGCCTGGACGATCTCTAGCGACCTGTCGGCCTCGCTCATTACCGGTACCAACCCTGAGCTCTACGCCCGATCAGCTTGGCCGAGTCCGCTCACCTGTCGATTCCGGTGCCGCGACGATCGCTGGCTTGCCCTCTGCATGCCAAACCTCGAGCGTTTCTTGCCGGGCTTCCTGCGAGTCATCGATCGCCCTGAGTGGATCGATGACGTTCGGTTCAACACACCGCAGGCCCAACGGGACAACGCAACCGAGCTCATCGCGCTGTGCGACGACATCTTTCTCACCGACGATTTGGCCACCTGGGCTGAGCGACTCGATGCCGAACACCAGACCTGGGCGCCGGTCCAGAGCCCAGAGGACCTGGCTTCAGATCCTCAGGCCGAAGCACTTGGAATCCTGCATCTGGTGGAGGACCATCCCGACGGTGCCTTCTTTACCGTTACCGCTCCGTTCAGCATCGAAGGTGCTGATGTTGGCATTCGGGGCCGGGCTCCTCGTCTAGGCGAACACAGCCGAGAGGTTCTGGCTGCGGCCGGTCTCGACGGCCCCGAGATTGATCGGCTGGTGGCCGATGGCGTTTTGCTCGAAGGGGATTGACCTTCAACCAAGTGGACGGTCCTGCCGAAGAGAAGGGGTATGTCTCGCCTTACTCGCACCAGCTTGTGCTGCGGTGTTGCGTTAGGGCTGGCCATAGGGGCGTGTGGTTCTGACGAAACGGCTGGTAAACCCAGCTCATCTACGTCGGTAGCGGGTCCGCAAACCACCGAGGCACCATCGACAGCGACGATTGATGACAGTGACGCGACAGAGGAGCCGTCCGCATCGCAGCGTGCGGTGGTCGCTACCGCAACCGGCAACGGCGTCTCGGCCTTTACCGAGATCGGCGATGAGACTGCAAGCTTCTTCTTCCCGTCACCCACCCAGTTCGGTGGCGACAGGGTCTTTCTCGTCCTCGATGAACGGGACGACTATCTACGGGTCCAGCTGCCCATTCGGCCCAACGGCAGCACTGGCTGGATCCACCGCGATGAGGTTGAGGTGAGCGACGTCACCACCCGAGCCCAAGTAGACCTTCGAGACAACAGCCTCACGGTGTGGGACGGCGACGAGATTCTGGCCCAGACCAGCGCCGCGGTTGGCAAACCGTCTACGCCCACGCCGCTGGGCGAGTTCTTCGTTCGGGACATCATCGAGAAGAATCCCAACGGGGCCTACGGCTCGTTCATTCTCGGCCTTTCGGGCTTTTCCGAGGTCCTCGACACGTTCAACGGAGGCGAGCCCGCTATCGCCATCCACGGAACCAATCGCCCCGAGCTGGTCGGTCAGGATGTCAGCAACGGCTGCATTCGCATTCCCAATGAACTTGTTGAGCTGCTCGCCGAAACGGTTCCGCTCGGAACCCCAGTGGAGATCGTTGGCTAGGGGCTACACGTGGCCGCCCTGGCCCCCATCGACGGTGATGGTGGCGCCGTTGACATAGGAGGCTGCGTTGGAGCACAGAAACGTGATCACCGAAGCCACTTCTTCCGATGTGCCGTAGCGGCCGACCGGCACGCTCTGGCCGTTCCGCTCGATGATCGCCTCGGGCGTGGTGCCACTGGCCTCGGCGACCTCTCCTGCCGCCCGCTCCCACATGGCGGTATGGATCAAGCCGGGCAAAACAGAATTGGTGAGCACATTGTCAGCACCGTATTTACCGGCCAGGGCCTTGCCGGTTGCCACCATGGCGGCCTTGGTCGCGGCGTAGTCGATCAGGGCTGCGCCGGGATACATGGCCGCTCCGCTGGCCACCATGATGACCCGGCCCCACTTCTGCTGACGCATGTGCGGGAGACAATGGCGGGTACACCGAACAGCCGACAGCAAGTTGAGTTGGTGCAGTTGCTCCCAGTCCTCGTCGGTCATGTAGAGGAAGTTGCGGGAAGGTGAGGCGCCTACGTTGTTGATGAGGATGTCGGCTGGCCGATCGTCGGCATCGACCGAGTGCAAAAAGCTGCTTACCGACTCGCCGTCGGCCATGTCGGCAACGTAGCCGTTGACCGACCCTTCGCCGCTGGCCGGTGCGTAGTTGCTGAGCAATTCGACGCCGTCAGGGTTTCGGGCGCAGAAGGCAACCGACGCCCCATGGTCGGCCAACATCTCGACCACCGCCGCTCCGATGCCAAGGCTGGCTCCTGTGACAATGGCCCGACGGCCGGTGAGATCAAGATCCATCATGATGTCGACACTAGTGTTTCGAGTCTGCGTCGGCCGGTGGAGGCATAGCAATGAATCCCGAAGAGCAAGAACTTCGATTCGACGGCGAGGTGGCCCTCGTGACCGGAGCTGGCGGTGGCCTCGGCCGCTCGCATGCTCTGCTTCTGGCTCGGCGAGGTGCGTCGGTTGTTGTCAACGACCTGGGTTCTCCCACGATGGGCGGCCAGGAACACCAGGCCGGTCCGGCCGAAGCTGTCGCCGAGGAGATTCGCCAAGCAGGAGGCTCAGCAATTTCCAACAGCGACTCGGTGGCCACCCGGGAAGGGGCTGAGCGAATGGTGGCCTCCGCGATCGAGCATTTCGGGAAGCTTGACATTCTGGTCAACAACGCAGGCATTATCCGCAACCGGACGTTTCTCAACATCGGGCCCGACGAGCTCGAGCCCGTGCTCGACGTCCACGTGAAGGGCGCGTTTTTCGTAACTCGTCCGGCCTATGCCCATATGAAAGAGCAGGGCTATGGCCGAATCGTCAACACCTCGTCGGGGTCGGGGTTGTTCGGATCGTTCGGCCAAACGGCCTACGCAGCAGCGAAGGCGGCCATTCTCGGGCTCACCAGCACGCTGGCACTCGAAGGTCGTCGCTATGGCATCGCGGTGAATGGGCTGGCACCAGGAGCGCTCACCAGAATGACCGGCGATGTCCTGGGTGACAACAGCCCGGCGGCTGAACGGTTCGGGCTAGCGGGCGATGATCTCGTCCAACAAATGGGACCCGATCAGGTGGCACCGGTTGTTGGCTATCTGGCCCACCGAAGCTGCACGCTCAACGGGGAGATCCTCTCTGCGGCCGGTGGTCGAGTGGCCCGAGCGTTCGTGGCGGTGACGCCCGGTGTGTACAGCGACGACCTCACCCTCGAACACGTTGCGGCCAACATCGATGCCATCACCGAAGAAGCCGGTTATGTGGTGCCGTCGAATGTCGACGAAGAGATTCAGCTTCTCTTCGATCTGCTCTGATGAGCGCTACCTCGGGTGAGGGCCCGCTAGATGATGAACGGAATACCCAGTCGACCAAACAAGTCGGACAGGAAGCGTAGGGTCAGACCCCAGATCACTTGCGTGTCCTTGTCGAGCTGAATCCCGGGAAAGTGGGAGTCTGAGACCGGGTAGTGGTACTCGATGTAGCGATCGCGGTCGGCCAGAACCCGTAACGGCACCCACAACGTGTCGGCGACCTCGTAGTTGGCCGAAAGCTGTGGAGCCGGACCGTCGAGCCAGTAGCAGTGAGCCTGCACAGCCACCAGCCGGTTGGTGGCCCTACCGCCATCCAACTCGCTGAGCGAACCAAGCCGACGAGCGGGGCTGAGGTCGAGACCGACCTCTTCTTGTGTTTCCCGTTCGGCGGTTGCGAATGAATCTGCATCATGAGCCTCAGCCCGTCCGCCAGGAAACGCCATCTGGCCGGACCACGGGTCGCCGTTCTTGGCAGCCCGTTGGATGAAGAGGAGCTCTGGACCGTCGCTGCCTTGCCGAAGGGTTGCCGCCACCGAGGCTCGTGGCCCATCGATGACATACTCGGGCGTTTGCTGATCCAGAACAGCGGCAAGCTGGTCGGCATCGACTGACGTCGGTAGCACTCTTTCGTCTACTGCTCGTAGACCGGGGTGATGATGGCGCGGGCCAGCACCTTGCCGAACATGTTGAAGCCGGCGATGGCGTTGCTGACCGAAGCGTCGACACCCACCTTCTCATCGGCCATGGCATGGACCGCAAACACATAGCGGTGGGGACCGTGGCCCCCGGGAGGGGCGGCGCCGAGATAGCCGGGTAAGCCAGCATCATTGTTGATGACGACCGTGCCGGCCGGCAGGTTGGCGCCATCCTGAGAACCGGCGTTGGTGGGCAACTCGGTGACAGTGGCCGGAATGTCCAACACCGTCCAGTGCCAGAAGCCGCTTCCGGTTGGGGCATCGGGGTCGAAGCACGTCACCACGAAACTCTTGGTGTCATCGGGGAAACCCGACCAGCTGAGTTGGGGCGAGATGTCCTCGCCTCCGGCGCCGAAGATTCCACTGACCTGCGGCATTGGCAGCGTCTGGCCATCGACGACGTCGGTGCTGGAAACCGAGAAGCTCGGAACCTCGGGTAGCGATTCATAGGGAAGTTGTGCAGCAGCCATGGACCCCAACGTAGCTCGCCGGTCGTGGGCGGCACTACGTTGGGGCCCATGAGCGCCCGGACTGATAAAGAGATCCCTGATGCGTCGCTGCTGCTCGACGACCTCGACGAAAAGTTCGCTGCTTTTCAGGCGTTCCGGAAGAGTGACTCTGAAGCAGCGGGCAAGATTCTCGACACGTTGGGGGCGCAGGATGATGTCGACCGCGACATTCTCCTCGAGCTCTCCAGTCGACGCCCTCTTGGTCACCCCGAGCGGTTCGAGGAGGCCCATGCCCTGGCCGTGCGTGCTCTCGAAGTCCTGGATCGAAACGGGGCCCGTGGGGTGCGGGTCAGGGGGTTGGGGCCAGTTGCACCGATTGCCGCATTTTTTGTGCAGCAGGTGGCCCACTTCATCGTTCGGAGCTATCAATCCTCGGTCGCCGATTCCATGCTTCGCCTCTACGAGAGACGGGAGGCAAACTGCGCGCTGACCGACCCCAACCGTCGGATGCTCACCAGAGCCCGCATTCACATGGAGCGAGTAACCCCCGGGTTCAAACGCAGCGTGCTGGGCGTGCCAGCGTTCCTGCTCGGTGGTGCCGTGTTGTCAACCCTGGTTCGGGCCCTCCAGGTGGCACTGGCATCAGCCCTGAGCTCGGTATGGACCAAGATCGTCGCGACCATCGTGCTCGGGCTGTTCATCGCCGGCTTGGCATGGATCATCTTGCGGGGGGCTGCCGTAGCTCGTCGTCGGATCCAGCTCACGATGGATGCCCCTCTCACGGCCTTGTGGCAGACCATTGGTCGGTGCGGTGAGCCGCCAAAGGACCCAAGCCGGGTCTTTGCCCTGATTGCGCTCATTCTGGCCTTCATCCCCTGGGTGCTTATCCCTCTGGGGCTTCTGGCAGGGTGGCTCACCGGATGAAGGTCGGCGTCAACCTCATCAATTTCGGTCCGTCAGCAACTCCGGAGAGTCTGCGGGGCTGGGTCGAGATGACCGAACGGCTCGGCTATCACAGCCTGCTCACGTCGGACCATGTTGCTGTCACTCCCGATGTCGGCGAGCGATATCCCGCACCCTTCTACGAGCCGCACGGGCTTCTGGGCTGGTTAGCGGCCAGTACGTCAACGATCGCCATCGGGACGACGGTGTCCATCATCCCCTACCGGCATCCGTTGGAGACGGCCAGGGCGATGGCCAACATCGATCAGCTGAGCGGTGGGCGTCTGATTCTTGGTGTGGGAATTGGTTGGGCCGAGCAGGAGTTCGCCGCCCTCAACGTTCCCTTCAACCGGCGCGGTGCCATGACCAACGAGTACCTCGACATCATTACCAGACACTGGACCGAGCCCGAGCTGACCTTTGACGGGACATTCGTCTCGTGCGATGGCGTCGACACCTCACCCCCTCCGTTGCAGACGCCGCATCCGCCACTATGGATCGGTGGCAGCAGCGATGCTGCTATGGAACGAACCGTGCGGTTCAACGGAGCGTGGCATCCCATCAGGGTTCGGCCCGGCTGGTTGGCCGAACGAGCCATACCCAGGCTCGACGCAGTCGCTGCTGCCCAGTCCAAGCCCCGCCCGGCCCTCTGCCCCCGAATCCTTTTGCACATCGTCGACTCGCCGGTCGAGAGCGATGGTCGATTTCTCGGCCATGGCTCTGCAGACCAGGTTCACGGTGACCTCCTGGAACTGCAGGAGATCGGTTGTGAGCACGTGATCCTCGATACCTACAGCCCATTCGACGACAGCCCGTTCGGAGACGAGAACTCGCTCCACCGAGGGTGGGAGCAGTATGAGCAGGTGGCGGAAACGCTCGTTGATTTGGCTGGCGAATCAGTCCGCTAGCTGAGTTTCCTCGCCCCTGACCGGTGCAGTTGTTTCTTCGCCCCTGACCGGTGCAGTTGTTCCTTCGCCCCTGACCGGTGCATAGCCATCTCGCATGAAGGCTGACAGATAGTCGCGATACACCAACGGCTCATGCCGTTTGGGATGCTCGGCATCGACCATGGTCGGTAGGACATCGATGACGGTGTCGGGCCGAGGATCGAAAAAGTACGGGATCGCGTAGCGGTCGGCACCACTCGTATTGAGCGCCCGATGGACGGTGGACAGGAACCGGTCGTTGGTCCAGCGACGCAGCATGTCACCGGCATTCACCACGAAAGACTCGGGTTCCTGATCGACCTCGAACCACTCACCGCCCTCCGGTTTGATACTCAACCCAGCCACCGGATTGGTCGGGAGCATGGTCATGAAGCCGGCATCGGAATGAGGATCGATCCCCCACTGGTCGTTCTCGGCCGGGACGTCTGGATAGTGACTCAGCCGAAGGGTGGCCAGCGCGGGATCGAAATACTGAGCGAAATGATCCTCCGGCATGTCGGCGGCCAAGCCATAGAGCCGAAGCATCGTGTGACCGACCTTGTCCATCGTGCGGTAGTAGGCACAGACAGCATCGGAGAAGCCGGGCAACTCAACATCAGTCGGCAGTTGGTTACGGGCCGAACCGGGGCGAGCCAGAAAGAAGGCTGCGTTCAGCGCCGGCAGGCGGTCGCCCTTTTGCGCAGCACCGAACGGGTTGTAGCCCATCTTGGTCGCACTCATTGTGTGACCGGCCTTCACCTCGGCCGGCAGTCGGTGATAGCGGGCGGCCTGTTCGTAGATATCCGTTACCTGGCTCCAGGGCACGCCGTGGCCGACGATCGAAAAGAACCCGAGTTCGGTGAGCGCCCGGCGCACATCTTCCGCCGCCGCTCTGGTTGCTGCACCGTCGTTGGCCAGCACCCCACTGAGATCGACCACCGGTAGCCGTTGAGCCATGCCCTCACGCTAGGTCAGCCGCCGTCAACCGACCAGTGCCATGGCTCACTCGGCAGATTCTCGAGCCCAAAGGTGGCGGCGTTCTCGGTCAACCAGATGTACGTCGGCGACGTGCCAACGATGGTTTGGCCTCCGTTATGGAAATCGAGCGCAAGGCCGAACTCGTGACGCGACGTGCCGGGCCTGGCAGTCGGTGGGGAGCAGGCCGATGCCGGTGTGGTCCAAAGGTCTGCGCAATTCTGACGGCGAAGATCAATCTGCTGCTGATGGCTACGCCAGCCCCATGCCTCGATGGTGATGCCATCGGCCTCGGCTGCTGCCACTAGATCGGCCACATCGTTGGCGATTTCTTCGGCCACCACGATCTCGTTCACCCGGAAGAGCCGAATGGAAGTGCCATCGTGGGCCGTGACGCTTTTCCAAAACACCGGATCGGGCCCGGCCCGCGGTGGTGGCCCTTCTACAATCTCGACGCTCACCGCCACCGGGTCGGTCGGCCCCAACTCGGTTCGCTCGGAAACCTCCCCTCGTCGATCGAATAGCAGGACGTCGCCGACACCGTTGGCCAAGACCACCAATCCGGCCGTGTCCTGTCCATCGCTGTCCCAGTCGCCCACCACCGGTTTCAGAACGAACCGTTCGAGCACGCCGTCAGGCAGGAGCTCGTCCACACTGACTGGGCGGCCGTAGGGGCGACCTTCGCCATCGGAGAAAACGAAACGACCGCCAGTCGCCGTGACCTCGAACGCACCTGATGTCTCCTGGCCATCACCATTCCAGTCTCCAGCCAGCACGTCGAAGGGATGAGTGAACCAATCGAGTGTGGGTGGTGCAACGCCCAAAAGATCTGTGCCTCCTGGATTGGTGCTGGTGGTCGCGGCGGAGCTGGGCTGGACTTCGACTCGGTCCATGACCGCTGGACGAAGGTCGGCTCGTAG
>CALHBU010000300.1 GCA_937930655.1 uncultured Acidimicrobiales bacterium
CTGTCCCGTAGATAAAGCGCCCATCGGACCAAGCGCTTTCGACCAAGGGAACGTCCACCGTCCAGCCGACGCCGTCCTTCACCACCAGCAACTTCTCGCCCTCACGTGCGACGACTACAGGTGCATTGACAGCTTCTGCAAAGTCAACGACGTCATCGACCGTGATCACGTTGGGTGCCGAAACGGAGCTGGTCGATCTGGCCGCAGAGTTCTCGGCATTGGTCGTTGGCGCAGCGGGGGTAGCCGGAACGGCCGGTTCTTCCGATGGGGTAGGCGCCGCAGACGATGACGTGCTTGCCGGTTCAGAACAGGAGGCCAGGCAGACCCCGACCGACAAAACAACAGGAGCCAATCGCACGTAGCCAGATGTACCACGACTTACGAGACCGTTTGGTTCGCCGCAAGAGCAGTCACCATCGGTTCGAGCTGGTTTACTCAGGCCGTGAATCCGTTTCCGTCGAGGGCACTGGTGTTTGGGACCTCGGCGGCCGTTCTGGTGCTCGAGATACTGGCTGGCCGACTGGTTGCCCCCTACGTCGGCACGTCACTCGAGACGTTCACCGGCATTATCGGCACCATCCTGGCCGGGATCGCAGCCGGCTCAGCCATAGGTGGCCAATTGGCTGACCAACGAGATCCCCGAACCCTCATCGGTCCGAGCCTCGTCGCCGGGGGCGCACTGACCATGTTGTCACTCCCGATCATCCGCTTCACCGGTCCGCTCTTCGGTAGCGGGCCAATCGCCATCGTGATGCTGACAACGCTGGCGTTCCTCCTTCCCGCCGCTGTGCTCAGCGCCATCGGGCCCATGGTGGCCAAGCTCCGCCTGGCATCGCTGGACGACACCGGTGCGGTGGTCGGAGGCCTCTCGGCGGCCGGGACTGTCGGGGCACTCGCCGGGACCTTCGGCACCGGGTTCATCCTCATCTCGGCCCTGCCGACCAAGCCCATCGTGCTGGGTGTCGGAGTACTCCTCGTGCTGGCTGGAGTGGTAGCCAGCTGGCAACTGGCCAAGGCCAAGCCGACCGGTCCCGGTTCGTTCCTGGTGGTGGCGGCGATGGCGTTGGCCTTGCCGGCGGGACCGCCTTGCCAACACGAAACGGCCTATTTCTGTGTCAACATCCTGGTCAACGACCAAACCCCCGCTGGCCGAGACCTCATCCTCGATCAGTTGCGGCATGCGTTCATCGATCTCGATGACCCAACCAAACTCGACGTGCGCTACATCCGGCTCTTCGTCGACGTGGCTGAAGCGATGGACTCACCGCCACAGGACGTTCTCCACATCGGTGGGGGAGGGTTCAGCTTTCCTCGCTACCTGCACCACATCGACCCCGCCAGCCGCCACATGGTGATCGAGATCGACGAACAACTGGTTCAGATCAATCGCGATGAGCTTGGGCTGCGGACCGATGACCGAATGGAAGTCATGATCGGTGACGCCCGGCTCGCCCTGGCCAAACTCGACGACGATCGCTTCGATCTGGTGGTCGGCGATGCTTTCTCAGGACAGAGCGTGCCGTGGCACCTCACGACCACCGAATTCATCGCCGAGGTTGATCGGGTGATGACCCCTGATGGCATCTACGTGATGAATGTGATCGATGGCGACGACAGTCGCTTTGCCCGGGCCGAACTGGCAACTCTGATGCAGACGTTCGAGCACGTTGCCATCGTTCTGCCCACCGAGGTCGTCTCCGGTCGGCCGTTCAACCAGCTGCTCGTGGCCAGTCACCGGCCAATCCCCGAGCTGGTGGTCGACCCGGTCGACGGCATGTTGCGACCGGGAGACATCGCGACCTACGTGGACAGCCAAGATCCGTTGCGCGACGACTTCGCTCCAGTGGACCAGTTGACCTCGTGGTAAGCATCTGTCGATGGAGGGTCTGAGAATCAGGCGGTAGTGGCCAGCGGCGTTGGCTCGCCGAAGAAGCCGTCGACTCGCTCGATCAGACCCGACGGTGCCACAGTGACTATGTCCAACCCCTCCATGAGTGTCCGGCCATTGCGGATCATGTCCCACCGGTAGCGAAGCCGGGAGTGGTGAGCATCGACTTCGGACACAATGGCAAAACGGTACTCAGGCTTCGTGCTGCGGAGTTCGTGGATAGCCGCTGCGAGGGCGTCGATTCCGGTGAACGAATCCCGGGGATCGTTCCATTCGATGTCGGAAGTGACCGCCTCATGTAGGTGCTGTCGAACCTTGGCCTCATCGTTCTCGTTCCACGCCGCCCAGTAGGAGACGAGCTCGGCCGGCATCGGAATGTCCCACGCTGGTTTCCTGAATCGCATGATCGCTCTGACCAGCAGTCGAGCTGGAGGGTTACCTCACCAGCCGAAGAAGACCTCTGACAGTTGGCATACCATGCGTCGATGACCGTCTTAGTACTTGACGAGCTCAATGCCTCCGACCTTCGGAACGACTATCACGATCGAGACCTCGGAGCGTTCTCAGACGGAGCGCTTGTGGCCGCAGTCGCGGCGGTGGTCACCGTTCCCCGTCGCCCTCCGACCGGCTCGTTTGTACTTCACGCCCCGCTGGAATTGGCTGCTCGGGCGGCACTCCTTCCGCTGGTTTCGCCCGATCGTCGAGAGCTGGCCAGGCTGCACATTGTGGCCCTGGCTGCCCAGTATCAATCGGCTCCGGTGGCTGATCTGCCCCAATCGTCGCCAGCAACAAGGGCCGAGGTTGGTGATCTTCTCCGTGCCATCGACGGCCGTGATCTTCCCGAGGTCGATGCCGTTGCGGCCTCGCTGACCGGCAGAAGAAGCCACCACGAGCTGGTGGGCGACCTGACCGATGCTCTTGTTCCGGTCAGCGCCGCCGCAGCCCACGCCCCGATCTTCCTCTACCACCTGTCGAGGTCCCACCCGCTCGGTGGTGTCTCGACCTCCCTACTGCGGCCTCTCGCCCAGGAGCTTGCGGCCAATCCCGAATGGAAGGTGCGCTGGTTCGAGAACTGGAAGCCGACTGCGGGAGCTGACGGTGGGCAGTTGGCAGGGGCCCTCGCCGCCGCCCCGTTGCTCGGGTCGCCTGGAAGTACCTTCATCCACCCGCTTCTTATGCAGGTCGACGAGTCGGGCGTGGCATCGTCACAACTAGCCGAGGTCATCGGCCCCTACCGCGACGACTCGGCCCGAGCCATACTGCGAGTGGCGGCCCAGTCCATGTTGGAGGACGATCCGGCTCACGCCCCGTACGGGTGGAGTCATTGTCTGACCCTTCCCCAAGCGGTGTTGGGACTGGTCGGTTTCTCGACAAATCCCGATCGCCTCCTTGCCATGGCCGCTACCCACGTGCTCGCCCTGCGAGCCGGGCTGGGACAAACGCCGCCTACTCTGAACATGAACTTCGAGCCAAGTGCTGTTGACCCGACGCTCCTGGCCAGCGAAGCAGCCACCAGCCACGATGCCCACATTGTGAAGTACGTGCTGGCCTGTCTCGACGCGGCAGCCTTCGACCCCGAGGCCCGTCACCTCTACTACCGGGCCGGTCAGCGCCTTCTCGATGTATGGGCCGATGCCGGTGGCGATCCGACCGACCCACTCAGTCCATGACGATCAGACTTCGGGCTGCGACGTCGATGAACGGGTCGTCGAAGTCGAGGTTGGCCAGAGCCTGGCTGGCCTTGCCGTGCTCGGCCAATTGACGATAGAGCGCACCCATAACAACACCGGAGTGGCGGTCGGCCAGTGGCTGAGCGGTTGCCACCACTTGACTGACTCCGCCACTGATCAGAACACTGCCCAAGCCATAGCCGGTGTTGCGAACGGTCTCGCCGGCTAGTCGGCAGGCCGCCAGTACGACGGTGTGGGGCAGACGGGCTAGCGACTCGATGTCGTACAGGGTGAATGAGCCGTCGACCAGTTCGAGGCTTGAGAGGAGCGGGTCGGCCCCGTCGAGTGAGCCGTGGGCTGCGACATGGACAAGGTCGGCGTCGGCGAAGGCCCGCCGGGTTGCGGCCACCGTGGCCTGCGCCCCGGCAATGACCTGAACATCGGGGAAGCAGTCGATGAGCTGCTCGAGTTCCTCCTGGGCCTCGACGTGAGGTCCGACGACGGCAACCACGTTGGGCCGGGAACCGAGGGGTTCACCGGAGCCGCCCAGATCCAGGGACACTGTGCGATGCCTCAGGGAGGGAAGGAGCCGCCACGGAAAGCCAGCCACCAGGCCGGCTGCGGTGATCCGGATGGGGTCCAAGGTCAACGCCGGTTCCAACGGCGTCAACAGCATTTCATCGAGTCGGGAGGCCATGCCCAGCACCGCGTCCAGCTGCCGTTGGCCGGGCGGAGGGTCCTGCCTGGCGACAAGTGAGACAGCAAACTCCAGGCGGTCGACCAGGTCGACAAAGCCCTTCGATGTGCCGAGGTGGGAAATGGGAGACCGACCCTCGACTGCCCCGTAGAGCCCGTCGCCATCGGTACCAAAGAACACGCGGCACGTCTCGCCCTTGCCGGGGACGGGGTTGACGCCGATGGTCTCCCCCGGTTCAGCGAGCCGGGCGATCGTCTGAATTCGCTCGGCCAATCGCTGGGCCTGTTGCTCGACAGAAGGGCTCGCTGGTTGGTCGCCAACTGCGCCGAGTTGGCGAAGCTCCTCCAAACGCTCGATGAGTTCGGCGCTGTCTTTCGACGACGGTTGTCGGCGCCGGCTGGCGTCGGCAGGAGCCGTCAACCACCGAGCAAAGGAGACCGGGTCGCTCATCTCGACCGCGAGGCTCGTGGCCTCGGTTTGAATCGGCACCACCGAAGAAAGGATGGCCCGGCGGATCTCCAGCGAGCTGAACTCGGCGGCTGCTTCGGTGAGAGCGGTGAAGCAATGATCGACATGCTGTGCTGCTGCGACAAGATCTCCGGCCTGCCGATGTCGCCGGACAGCGGCGAAAGCGCCAAGCGCCCTATCAACCGGCAGGTCCTCCGGCCGTTGCTCGACCAGCGTCCATGCTTCGCTTGCAACCACGGGATCGGTTGCGTCGTTTCCCCGAAGCAGGAGAGCCTCGACAATCGCTGAAGGCGATGTATCGAGACCAGCTGGCAGCGGTTGGGAAAGGTCGAGGACTGCGGCCAACGACTCGGCCAGGTCGTCCTGCCCGGCATCACGATCCTGCCGCTCGAGGGCATCCGAAGCCTGCACGGCTAGGTGGGCCGCCCGGACTCGATCAGCGCGGGCGGTGGCGATCTGGGAGCTCAGGAGAAGCGCCTCGGGGAGCTTGGATTGCATCCCTGCTTCCTCGATTTGCTGGACCACGTCGCCGACGTCGGTGTCGGACTCGGCCAGCAGCCGGGCTCGGAAGAGTGCCTCGGTGCGGTCCAGTCTTGTTTGGATGGCGCTGTCGCCGTGGTCCTCCAGAAGACCCCGCGCCTGGTCCATTTCCTGGAGGCCGGCCCGGACCATGCCTTGGCGGGTCAGTGCCAGGCCCAAATTGTGGTGAATCGAGGCCAATCGAAACGGCTCGATTTGCGGCCCGTGATGGAGCAGCGCCCGTCGAAAGTCGACTTCCGCATCGGCAAACGATCCGCTGTCGTTGAGCCACGATCCGCGGTTGTTGAGAATGGTGACAATGACGTTG